>CAYWOV010000134.1:0-7000 GCA_964459965.1 uncultured Planctomycetaceae bacterium
CCCACGCCGTATTGATTATCGATGCGGCCATGGTAGCGGACCACCCGGTCTTGATCGAGTACGAAAGCTTCCGGCGTTCGAGCAGCCCCGAGCTGGTCGGCCAGTTTGTTGTTGAGGTCCTTCAGGATCGGAAATTGGACGCGATAGATTCGGGCATACGAGGCGATCTCGGTGATCGTATCCTGTCGGTTGGAGTTCACTCCGAGGAATTGCACTCCCTTGGCCGCGAATTTCTTGTCGAGTTCGGCCAACCGCTCGCCGTATTGTCTGGCGACCGGGCACTCGGTACCCATGAACACGAGGACGACCGCCTTCTTGTCTTTGAAGTCGGCGAGCGAGTGCGACTTTCCGTAAAAATCGTTCAGCGTGAAGTTCTCAGTCTTATGTCCCAAAACGGACGACGTTCGGGAAACGTCTCCGCCGTGGGCAAATGCACCCACACTCAGACAACCCAGCGTCACAGTTAAACCAAGGCGCGAACGCAGCATCACCAGAGTCCTTTTTTGGTCCCTCGGATTCGACCCTTTGACGACCCAGTACCGAACCACACTATCTTCGTCGAACCAGTAGCCAACAACCCAGTCTTCAACTCACAATACCCCACGGCATTCCGGCTGGTTGCACATCTTTGGCAAGAGCGCGGAAAATCCGGCTGGAGTGCGCCGCCCCGAGCGAATTCCTGCGCTCGACGTCACCACGTGTGCGCGTAAAGCAAGGCTCCAGCGTCGCATAGACATACTTGGCTGTCAATGTCATCAGTAAAGAACCCTTCACGGAGCACTGGGTTCGGGTTATTCTTCGTTATTCGGCACCTCCGCTTGGCGCGTTTTTCGTGAAATTCTCGCGATTTTTCCTAATTTCCCGGCTCGTGTTGCCGACTCGTCGCCGGACCAGCCCGACTGAGCCTCCAACCACTCGCTAACGCAGCCAACCGTGAAGCTCTCCCTCTCAGTCCGTATCGCCGAGGCCGCCTGCAAAACGCGGTTAACCGTCCCCTTCCGCGACCTCGTGCAGCTCGCCGCTGAGCTGGGCTACCGCGCCATCTGCATGCGAGCCAGCGCCGGCGGCGTCCAGACCCCTTTGGACGATTTGTCCGCCATGCGCGCCCAGGTGGAACAGGCCGGGCTGATCGTCTCAATGGTCACGGCCGACTCGGATGTGCCGCTCAACAACGAACACGGTCCCGACAGCCTCCGCAACATCGGCCCCAGCCTAGACGTTGCCGAGGCGCTCGGCTGTGACCTGATCCGTGTGTGTCTCAAGGCACCGGGGGACGTCGAACACGCCCAGCGATCGGCCGATTTGGCAGCCGAACGCGGCATCCGTCTAGCCCACCAATGTCATACGACGACCCTGTTCGAGGAAGTCGAGCCGTCCATAGCCTGGCTCAAACGCATCAACCGCCGGAACTTCGGGCTGATTTACGAGCCGATCAACCTTCTGATCTGCGGTCAACGATACGGACTGACGACACTCCGCAAATTTGCCCCATTCCTCATGAACGTCTACGTCCAAAACCATCGGCTCGATCCGCAAGGTCCAGCAGCTCTCGATACGTGGTGCCTGGGCACGCGACGCTTCCACCACATCCCCTTGTGGGAGCAGGGCGGCGTCAACTTTTCCGAAGTCGTCACCGCCCTGCAGGCAATCGGCTACGAAGGTTATTTCACCGTCCATCAGGCATACGCCGAACTGATGGGCCCTCGCGATGCCGCGGTCAAAAGCGCCGAATACCTTCGCAGCCTGGGCGGATTTGACGCGTAATCGCTGTTGTGTCTTTCGCGGGACAACCTGCCAGCTTTCCCCACGCGATCCTTGCTCGGTTGATCCCTCCGTTGTACGCTGAGGCCATATCGCGCACCCCAGCCCGATGGCAGAACGCATCGGTGATCGCCAAACACGCGCTTTTGGCGGAGAACTGATATGGCGGGGTCAAATCGAGTGCGCCGAATAGAGGGAGTGCACTCATCGTCAGCCCAGGCGGCGTCGCTCGCCGTTATTCGGTTGCGTGGCATTAGTCGCTTTGCCCATATTCGCCGCTGGTTGGGCGAGCCTTCGCGTCGCGTTCGCCAGTCAACGTTTAAGGAGAACTCCCATGACTCCAAAGAGCCGTCGCGTGTTTTTGACCGATGTCGGCCGAGGCATGTTGGCCGCCGGAGTTGGCGGTTCGCTGGCGAATGACTTGGGGTTCTCGACCGCATTTGCCGAGCAGGGCTCCGACCAAATTCCGTTGGGTGAACACGCGGGCCTCGTCGAATTGATGCGCAGCACACCTGCAAGCAAGCTGCAGCCGCTGCTTGCCCAAAAGGTTCTGATCGGCAAGACAAGCCTCAAGCAACTCACCGCGGCCGGCGCTCTTGCCAATGCCGTGACGTTCGGCGGCTGCGATTACGTCGGCTTCCATACGGCGATGGCCATGCTCCCCGGACTCGCGATGAGCAAAATGCTCCGAGGCAATCGGCAAGCGCTGCCCGTTTTGAAGGTCCTTTACCGCAACGCGCAACAAATCCAGTCCGTCGGCGGTGCGTCGAAGACGGAACTGCACGCGCTGCACGTTGCCGAACATGCGGCTGTCGGCGACGTCGGGGTTGAGATTCGCGATGCCTGTCGCAAGGTGGAAGTCGGCCGGGCCGAGAATCTCCTCGCGTCAGCCGGTAATACGCCCCTCGACCTCTTCAACGCCCTGCAGCCTGCCGTTCAGGACGATCTCAACGTGCACCGCTTCGTCTTCGCCCACCGTACGTACGGCTTGGTCGGCCTGCTTGGCAAGCAATATTCCTATTCGCTGCTGCGTCAATGCGTGCGACTCTGTGCGGACCACGAACGGATGCGCATTGCACACAAGAACGCCGAGTCGCCGATTCGCGTGCTTTTGCCCAAGCTGCTCGATCAATACAAGCTCGTGGGCAAGCCGCTCGGTCGTCGCGACCCGGGCGACGCGGCGGTCGACGCGCTCAGTCAAACGGTCTATTACGGTCCCCGCGACCGCGCGGCGGAGGCCGTCGCAGCTGCACTTGCGGACGGGATTGATCCTGAAGTCGTGGGCGAAGCGATTTCGCTCGCCTCCAATCTGTACGTCCTCCGCCAAGGGCCGGACAAATGGCGAACGCACGGCGACGCGGCCGGCGTCCATTCCTCCGATGCAACAAATGCCTGGCGAAATATGGTCCGCGTGGCCGATCAGCGTTTCGTGGCCTCAGGCCTGATTGTCGCCGCGTACCACGCGGGTATTCTCGCGCCTCCGTTCAAGACACCAGCGTACCCGACCGACGAGCACCGCAGCCTTGTGAAAGCACGAGACGCGAAGGGGCTTTTGGCCGAAGCGGAAGATGCCATCCGCCACAACGACCAGGGCCGCACCACCGCCGCCATTCAAATCTACGGCGAACAAGGCTTCGCCGTCGGTCCCGTTTTCGCTCTGATGCTGAAGTACGCCGTGAGCGAAGACGGCCGCCTGCACGGCGAAAAGTTCTTTCACACGGTCACCGAGGAATTCCACACAATTCGCCCCGCCTTCCGTTGGCGGCAGGTGGTCGCCCTCGCCCGCGTGACGGCCAGCGCCTACGGCTACAACCGTGACGACAAACACGGCTTCCGCGCCGCCGGCTACGAAGATGCTTGTCAACTGCTTGGCGTCGAAGCTTGACCGGGTCCGCCGCGCTGGACCTCGATCGACTTCCGACTACTTCATCGGATGTTTGCCGAAGAAGTCCCAGATCAAATCGTTCGCTGAGATGTCGAGCGTCGATTTGCCGATGAAGCTCACGGGAGGCTTCCGGCCCGGCCACGTGTGCCCGCCCCCCTTAATCGAAATCAGTACGACCTCGGCTCCGTCCTGACCTGGTCCATAGACCTCTTTTCTCACAGTCGTTCCGTCGTCAACTATGTTTGGAAGGTCGGCCGCTGTCGGAGTCTCTGGGCAACGATCGATCTTGCCCCAAATGCGAATCGTCTCGTCAACCGACTTAAAGGTCAGGAACTTCGGAGTGCTGCTGGAGGGACCGCCGAACGGAACGATAGTATCCGCTGTGCCGTGAAAGTGAATGACAGAAACGGGCCGCGTCGGCATGGCTGCGTCGATTGCCATCGTCCCAGCCACTGGAGCGATCGCCGCGATCCGATCCGAGAGTTCAGCCGCCAGCCGATAACACATCATCGCGCCGTTGCTGATCCCGCACGCGTAAACCCGCTTTTCGTCCACTTTCACAACATGCCGTAGATCATCCAGGAGCCGGGAGACGAAGGTTACGTCGTCCGCCAATCGAGCGGTCATATCTCCGCTGACCCCTCCTGCATTCCAGGTTCGAAACGGCCCGACGCCGCTGCCATCCGGATAGACGATCAGAAATCCCTTCGCTTCTGACGTCGCGTCTAGACCAGAGAATAGCACCATCATCGACCCGTCCATCATGGCGCCGTGCAGGGCCAGCACGACCGATGCAGGAGTTTCGCGGTTGAATTTCTTCGGAATGTGAAGCAGGTAGGTCCGTTTCTGCTTGCCGATCATTAGCGAGCGGGCATGATCGCCCGGGCCGAGAGACTGCTTTGGCGACAATTCCTGAGCGATTAATTCCTGGCAACAGTAGAGAAGTAGCAGCGGCACGACCGCAAACCGAGTTGCGGTTTGGAGTTTGCGATTCATTTTTTGCCCGTCGATCATCGAGGAAGCCACAAGTCCGACGCGTCACTACACAACGGCCTTCCCCCAGGGAACCTTGCGAAGCAAAACCGAAAACGTCACCGAACCGATAAACACCGCGGGAACTCCAATCCAAATCGAAAGAGGCCGTGCGCTGACCAGCGATCGCAGTCCCAGATAGATGAATGGGTGTGACGCGTAGACACCGAGCGAGACACGCGTGAAACTTTGCACCAAGGCGCCGGAGCGGATTGGCAGAAGGAGGGCGGCCGGAACGGTCAAACCGGCGACGCAGTACGAGATCGCGCTTCCCGTTTCACCAATCAAACCGCAAATGGCCGCGCCCAAAATCGTCACCAGAGCGACGCCCAACAAGAGGCCGCGCCGTCGAGCCAAAAACTGCTCGCGATGTGCCAGTCCGAGCGCAACGCCAATTACAAGTGCGGGCCCGGCGAAAACCCATTGTCCGTAAGGTGCAGGCAGAGCAAACGATCTCGAAAGCCAGGCATGAATTCCAAAGAGCGCGAAGGCGCTTGCCAATGCGCCGATGTAAGAAGTTGTGCCGCCCCATGAGCGTGTTTGACAGAGCAGGATCCAAGCCAGCAGAGTCCCAGCAAAGACTGCCGGGAAGAACCAGAGATGCATCGCGGTCCCGACGAAAAGATCGTGGATCGTCCATTCCGGGACAATCCCGTGCCTGCAATATCGAACTCCCGCAAGCACTCCAAATAAACCGCACCAGAAGAGCCAGGGGATAAGAATGCGCCGCGCCCGTCGTATCGCGAAAGGCGCGAACGGTTCAATCTCAAAATGCATGGCCGGAAGGGAAGCAGCGATCATCAGAAAAGCAGGCACGCCGCCGCGACCTACGAATCCGTCCGGTGTCGGTGCGACGTGGAAGACAATGACGTTGATCGCAGCCAGCAAACGGATCCAGTCGTATCCTTCGACCCGCGGGGCCCGTTTTGGCAGCAGTTCGAGAACCAAACCGCCGCGAATTTCGGGTCCGGTATCCGCCAATCCCAGCAGACGAGGAAAACGTGCGTCCGAAGAACCTTTGCGTCCCTCCAGAACGAGCGCGTCCCGCATCTCACCGCCTCCTTGCGTGAGCTCAGTTCGCATTTCCAATCTTTGTACATCGGCAAACGAGGGCCGTATTGTGTGTTTGTGGTCATGGCTTTTCAAGAGTGGTGGGGTGAATTCCTCCCGCGAGGTGGCACCCGATCGCGGCATCCGTTGATTGAGCCGCCTTCACACGAATCACTCGCGAAGAGTACCCATCGGTACGCGCTCGGACACGACAAAGGCCCGGCAGTTCGGCTTCCACGAGGCGAACGACACGGAAGAAATGCTGCTTTGCTTGCTGGCGCAGTTCCAGAAGATGCGATTCATCCCGTCATAAGGAACGGTTTCCAACCTGTGCAGACGCTTCCAACGACTTGCGGGTCGCTCGAACGCATGACCAGCACGCCCCACACGTCGACAGGCCTATTTCGCTTTCCTTTCTCCGAGAACGTCGAAACTGCTGACGGTACAGCAACGTCCGCGGTTCCTTGCGCCAGATAAATTCGCGCGGGGACGCGCATCAGGTCGTCGCGCAACGTGTTGCGGATATAGGATGACCAATGCCGGTACGAAAACATCAGAGCAGATCCTCAACTGGCCTGGAACAGTCAACAATTTATCAAAGGATATTGCATGCCGAATCGGAGCTGCAAGCAAGGCACGGCGCGCCGACGACGACGTTCGCCCCCTCGATATTCGCGAACTTGAAAAATCGGGCGGTGCGCCGAGGAGAGAATAGGCAGCGCCCAGCGCTAGAATGAATTGATCACCGCCGTCTCACGGCGCGACATCTCGGTGGCCATCCGATAGTGGTGGTAATGCGTCGCGCATTTGACAACGTACGAGAACAAAACCGCCGGATCGCGACGCGATCGGAGCAGGCGGCCAATTCGCCGGCGATATTCCGACCGCAACGAGCTTTCCGTCACAGTCCGCATCAACCGGCAATAGATTCCCGCAAATCGTACGAGGCTGAGTGCCTGCGATTTGAGACCCTGCCACGGATGAGCGCGCCAATATTTCGCTCGCGGCGAGGCGAAACGAAAGCCTTCGTCGAGAAACAGATCGTCAACTCGCTTGAAGTACGCCTCCGGCGCGTAAACGTCCCGCATCAGGTCAATGTAGCCGTCCGTCAGGTCGTCCCGACCCATTCCTAGTGGAATCACATTCGTGCCGTAGACGGGTTGATCGTCGTAGTCCAAGCGTCCGTCGGCGGCCAACCGGTCGTAAAGCGGCGTCTTCGGAATCGCATGCAGAATGCCGATCATGGCGTGCGCGATGCGAGCGTCCTCGAGA
>CAYWOV010000135.1:0-6973 GCA_964459965.1 uncultured Planctomycetaceae bacterium
GGGCATATTTTAGCTTTATTGCGCGATCTCCGGATGCCCGTGGTCACAACCCTCCATACGGTGCTCAAGGATCCGAACGCCGATCAGCGCCGCGTGATGGACCAATTGACCGATCTCTCGGCCCGCATCACCGTGATGTCACAGCGGGGACACTCGTTCTTGCGGGAGATTTACAAGGTCCCCGAGGAAAAGATCGACGTCATCCCGCACGGCATTCCCGATTTGCCCTTTGTCGATCCGAACTTCTACAAGGATCGTTTCGGCGTGGAGGGCAAGCACGTCTTGTTGACCTTTGGCCTCTTGTCTCCCAGTAAAGGGATCGAGCACGCGTTGCACGCGCTTCCGGGGATTCTGAAGGAGTTTCCGGACACCGTTTACATCGTGCTCGGCGCCACCCATCCGAAGCTGCTGCAGGAACAGGGCGAGACCTACCGCTTCAGCCTCGAACGGATCACGCAGGACCTGGGAATCAAAAAGAATGTCATTTTTTACAACCGCTTTGTGGCGCTTCGTGAACTCGTCGAGTTCATCGGAGCAGCCGACATTTATGTGACGCCCTATCTCAACCCGGCCCAAATCACGTCGGGGACGCTGGCCTATGCATTCGGCTGTGGAAAGGCCGTTGTCTCAACGCCGTACTGGCACGCCGAAGAACTCTTGGCCGACGGCCGCGGCGTGCTCGTGCCATTCGGAGACAGCGACGCGATCGCCCGCGAGGTTTGCGCGCTGTTGCATGATGAACCGCGGCGGCACGCGATGCGAAAGCGGGCCTATTTGCTCGGGCGCGAGATGATTTGGGCCAACGTGGCCCATCTGTATATGGACTCCTTCCAGCGGGCCCGACGGGATTACGGCGGAGGTGGCAGGGGGCGCCCCGTCATCCGCACGCTCGACGAGCGCCGATTGGAGCTTCCCTGGCTGCGGCTGGAGCACCTGTGGCGCATGACCGACTCGACCGGATTGTTTCAGCATGCCACCTACACCGTCCCCAATTTCCGCGAAGGTTATTGCACCGACGACAACGCGCGGGCGCTGGTGCTGACTGTGCTCATGGAGGAGTTGGGGCAGGACTCGCCTGAGTCCGAACGGGCCTCCGGAACCTACGCGGCCTTTCTCGAGTACGCGTTCCAAAGCGAGACGAATCGTTTCCATAATTTCTTGAGTTTCGATCGGCAATGGCTCGACGAAGTCGGATCGGACGATTGCCTGGGCCGCGCGGTTTGGGCTTTGGGCACCTGTTTGGGACGGTCCAAACAACACGGACTTCAGGCGTGGGCCGTGAACCATTTCGAGCGGGCATTGAACGCGGTCTTGGAGACCAGCGCGCCTCGCTGCTGGGCCTACGCGCTTATCGGAATCCACGAATACCTGCGACGACTCAGCGGCGACCGACTCGTCAACCAGGCCCGCGATCTCTTGACCGGCCGATTGATCGACTTGTTTCGCGCGAACTCCGCGGACGATTGGCCGTGGTTTGAAAACATCGTCTCCTACGCGAATGCACGGTTACCGCACGCTTTGATCCTGAGCGGCCAGTGGACCGATAATAAAGAGGCCTCCGAAATCGGTCTGCGATCGCTCCACTGGCTGTGCGGCGTGCAACGCTCTCCGAAGGGCTGCTTCCAACCGGTCGGTTGTCACGGATTTTTCCGCCGTGGAGAGTCTCCCGCAACTTTCGACCAGCAGCCGGTCGAGGCATGCGCCACCGTTTCCGCCAGCATCGCCGCCTATCAGGCGACCGACGAGACGGTTTGGCTGAACGAAGCACGTCTGGCGTTCGAATGGTTCTTGGGTCGCAACGATCTCGGCTTGCCACTTTGGGATTCGCGGACGGGCGGCTGCTGCGACGGACTTTCGCAGGATCGTCTCAACCAAAACCAGGGGGCCGAGTCGACATTGTCCGTGCTGTTGGCCCTTGTCGAAATGCAATTGGTCGAAGCCAGCCTGGCGGCATTCGGCGGAGCTGCCGAACGCAACGGGGCACCGGTGCCCCACCTGCGTCGAACGGTGGAGGAACGGGCCTCCTTGTGAGGCCCGGAGGCCTCAGAAAAGATCGCGCTCTGCACGGACACGAGTCATTTCGTATTTGACGATCGGGGAATGGATTCAATGGATGTGAAGCGGACAGGTGTCGTCCTCAAACCGAATTGTGCGCGCGTGCTGTTTCGGCCATTTGAACAGCAAGACCCGCAACGGAGCCTGCGGATTGTGGGCCGCGTAATGGAGCTTTCCGAGGCCGAGGTCGATGCGCTCTTGGCGCAGGTGCTCACCGAATTTCGCGGCCGTCACCAAAAACTGATGCGGTTTTTTCTCGAACGCTTCAACGCCGTCAAGCAGCACTTGCTCACTGATCGGCCGTTGAGCGAGAACCGCAAGCTGTTGATCGGCTCGTACTTCACGCAAGAGTACTCCATCGAATCGGCGGCCCTGTTTAATCCGTCGATCGTCTGGCATCCCGACCAGGGGCGACTTCCGGCCGGCTCCCGGCGGTTTATCGTCAGCATGCGGGCCACTGGAGAGGGGCATATCTCGTCGCTTTGCTTTCGTAGCGGTGTGGTCGACGGACAAGGTCAGATTTCGGTCGACAAGCCAACCGGGTTCGTCACTCTCCCGCAAGTCGTGCCCAACGCCGAATACGACAAGGCCCTGTTTCACCGCAAGCTCGGCGAGATGGGTATCGACGGCGGTTTCGTCGAGTCGACTCTTAGCAAGCTCGACGATCTTTTTACCTTGGACCAGATCGAGCGGGCCGTTCAGGACACGCTGCGCTCGCATCGTCCGCGGCACCGCGAATGGGAGTCCGTCGCCAAGGCCATCGTCGTCCTTGCAAAAGCGAATTATGAAATCCAGAGCGACGCGGACGGAGACGTCTCAGAACGCATCATATTTCCCTATTCACCGACCGAACAAAACGGAATCGAAGACGCGCGTTTCGTTCTGTTCACCGATGAACTGGAACACTCCCGCTATTTCGCGACGTACACTGCATTCGATGGCAGCGTGGTGCTGCCGCAAATGGTCGAAACGGACGACTTTCTGAGGTTTCGAATTAGCACGCTTAACGGCCCGGAAATCCGCAACAAGGGAATGGCCTTCTTCCCTCGCAAGATCGACGGGCATTACGCCATGCTGTCGCGGCAAGACGGCGAGAACCTGTACCTGATGTACTCGGACATGATTAACTTCTGGTACACGAAGCAACTCTTGGTCAAGCCGACGCAATCGTGGGAGTTCGTGCAAGTCGGCAACTGCGGCTCTCCAATTGAGACAGAAGCCGGCTGGCTCGTGCTCAGCCATGGCGTCGGCCCGATTCGGAAGTACTGTATCGGCGCCTATCTACTCGACCTGAAAGATCCCTCGCAGGTGATCGGCCGGCTGCGCCAACCCCTCTTAACTCCCGACGTCAACGAACGCGAGGGTTACGTTCCCAATGTGGTCTACAGTTGCGGGGCCGTCGTGCACAACGACCTGTTGATCATCCCGTACGCGATGGCGGACTATGCGACGACCTTCGCCACCGTGCCGCTGCAGCAAGTGCTGGATGCCATGCAATCGACGTAGCGTGAGGCCTTAAACGCTCAGATGTTTGGCGACGACGTCGGCAGTCAGTTCCTCGGTCGCCCCCTCGGCGACAACGCGGCCGCGATTCATGATGTAGAACTGCTGACCGAACTCGCGGACGAAATCGAGATACTGCTCGACCACGACAACGGTCAGATGCAGCTCGTCGACGAACTTGTGCAGTGCGTGGCCGATCTCGTCGATGATGCTCGGCTGGATGCCTTCGGTCGGTTCGTCGAGCAGCAGAACCTTCGGCCCGCCGACCAAGGCCCGCGCGATGGCCAACTGCTGCTGTTGTCCGCCGGAGAGATCTCCGCCCATTCGGCGGGCCATTCTTTTGAGCACAGGAAAAAGCTCGTAGACTTCCTCGGGAATTCTCCGGGAGCCGTCAGCTCGCGCTTCCAGTCCAATCCGCAGATTCTCTTCGACGGTGAGTTTTGGAAAGATTTCGCGGCCCTGTGGCACGAGGGCCACGCCCGAACGAGCCCGACGATAGGCCGGCAGAGCGGTCAGATCTTTATCCGCCAAATGCACTGTTCCCCCTGAGGACCGGAGCACGCCCATGATATTCCGCATGAGCGTGGTCTTCCCCACACCATTGCGGCCCATGACACACGTGACGCAACCAGGCGTCATCTCCATGTTAATTCCACGGAG
Organism: uncultured Planctomycetaceae bacterium; assembly: GCA_964459965.1. Taxonomy (GTDB): domain Bacteria; phylum Planctomycetota; class Planctomycetia; order Planctomycetales; family Planctomycetaceae; genus DASPSM01. The sequence continues at coordinate 4,219 of CAYWOV010000135.1, forward strand.
AGTCGGAATTGCGCCGTACGAGAACGAGAGATCGCGGATCGAGAGCATGGTTTTATTGGCAGGATGAAGGCGGAAGGACGAAGGAAGAGTTGGAAGAGGGCGATCGTACTTCCGCAGTGATCTCCGGTTTTATCCTTTCGGTTGTCTTGAGCCGCCACGGCCGAGATAGGCCTCGACGACGCGTGGATCGGATTGGACTTCGTCGATCGTGCCGCGGGCCATGACTTTGCCCTCATTGAGAACGGTCACGGGCGCGGCAAGCAGCCGCACGAACTCCATGTCATGTTCGATGACCAGAACACTGTGCTCGTTTTGCAGTTCCAAAAGCAGCTCGGCCGTGAGGGCCGTCTCTTCGTCGGTCAAACCGGCGGCGGGCTCGTCAACCAGCAGCAGACGCGGGCCGGCCAGGAGCAACATGCTGATTTCCAACCACTGACGCTGCCCGTGGCTGAGGTATTGGACGCGCTGATTGGCTTCGTCATTCAGCCGGACCCGCTTGAGAATCCCGTGAATGCGGTCTTGGTCTTCCGCACTCGCGGTCCGTTGGAAATTTCGCGGCAGGCTTTGCCGGCCGGGAAGCGCCAGCTCCATATTTTCATAGACCGTGAGGCTGTTGAAAATACTCGGTGTCTGAAACTTGCGGCCGACGCCCCGGCGGGCAATGTCGACTTCCGGCAAACGCGTGATCTCCTCCTTGGCGAAAAAGACCTTGCCGCTCGTGGGTCGAGTTTTGCCGCTGATCACGTCGCAAAGCGTTGTTTTACCGGCGCCGTTGGGACCGATCACGACCTGCAGTTCGTAGTAGTCGATGCTGAATTTGTCGACGTCGAGCGCTTTGAATCCGTCGAAGACGACTTTGACGTCTTCAACGCGGACTAGCTCTGTGTCAAGTAGCGATCGCTGCTGAATCGAGATCGTCCTCTCGCGCTTGAGTGTGACGACCCGCTGCAAATGTTGTTGCAGGCTGTCCGCGTCACCTTTGCCCTGCCCGTTGCCATTTTCCGACTCGATTGCCTCCTCAGCGGGCGCACGGGCCAATTTGCGGCTTGGCCGCGTCCATCGATGCCACACGCTGATCAGGCCGTCGGGCAAGAAGAGAACGACCAAAACGAACATCCCACCCAACACAAAGGGCCAATAGTCAGGCCGCCAAATGGCCCAGGAATAAACGCTCTCGGAGACCCAATTCCGGGCGAACCAAAGAAACTCTCGCTGTGAAGTGAAATAGTAATACAACATTTTCACGATGAGCGTGCCGAGAATCGCGCCAGAAAGCGAACAGCGTCCTCCCACGGCGACCCAAATCACGACCATGATCGAATTGAGGACTTCCATGTCGGCGGGCGTGATGATTTGCTTCTGGGGGGTGTAAAGCATCCCGCCCAGACCGGCCAGCATTCCGCTCAATGCGAAGACGAAGACCTTGAAGTGGTACGGCTCGTATCCGAAGAAGCGGAGCCGGTTCTCGTTGTCACGCACGGCCAACAACACTCGGCCGATACGCGATTTGATGACGGTCTGGCAAAGCACAAACGCCCCACCCAAAGCCAGCACCGTCAACACGTAAAGACCGAGCTTTACCGGTGGGTCAGTGACGTTTAAACCGGCCATGCCAACCTTCGCCACGTCGGCAAGGCGGACGGCGGGGCCTTTGCCCTCATTTAACGACAGCGATTCGGTCGCCTCCTTCATCTTCCAAGGATGTTGACCGCGCGGAACAGTGATCAAGTACGAAGAGTCGGCACTGTTAACCGTGGCCCCGGAAATTGTACCGGCATAGTGATCGATCGCAGTTGTGACCTTGTCGGTGGAGAGGTTGAACTTATGCAAACGCTCGGGATCGACCTGAACCTGGACCTGTTCGTGCGATCCAAGGATGATCCGCTCAAAACGTGAAAGGCCGTTCGTCCCGCCGCATTTGATGTCATTCAAGGTGAAAACGAGCCATGCCGCCAACGTAATGGCTTGCGTTAGTACCGCGAAAAAGACGCCGCGAACCCGGCTGCGGAACACAAAGAAGCCGATGAGCCCGGCCACGAACCCTGGGATGAGCGAGCCCACGATGATCGTTGACCACAGGCTCCAAAACGGCTTCCAAAACCATGGAACGAGGGCGTCCCCTGGCGCTTCGCCGACTTTATACGGATAGACGACGTAAAGGCAGGCCGGCAACTTCCAGCCGTTGTGGTCGACAATTCCTTCTGGGCCGCCGTGATGCGCCAGGTACATGCCCATGGCATATCCGCCCAGGCAAAAAAAGAACGCCTGGCATAGGCAAAGTAGGCCCGCGTAACCCCAAATCAAATCGAGGCTCACGGCGACAATGGCAAGCGCCATGTACTGTCCAAGCCGGTTGACCGTCTCGATGTCGATCCGACCCAGATTGTAGAGCCACGGAATGCCAACGGCCGCGATGAAGAAGAGCGTCCAGGACGTGCAATTGCGGCTGTACCAACGCAGCGCGCCCGTGAGGCGATTGTTATCGCGGGCGAGTTCAGGCACGCTCCGCGGTTGCCCGGTTTGCAGCAACTCAGACATCGGCCAACCTCCCCTTCGGAGGGAAGAGGCCCGAGGGCCGCCATTGGATGAAGAACACCACTGTCAGCAGAATGAAAACCCGCGCCCAGCGGGTTTGAATGTCTTGGTTCAGCAAGTCGGAAAACAGCACATTCCGATTAAGTCCGATCAAAAGCGCCGCCAGACTCAGCCCATAAAGCACGATCAGCTTGCCGACACCTTCGCGCGACCAGAACTT
>CAYWOV010000136.1:0-6970 GCA_964459965.1 uncultured Planctomycetaceae bacterium
GATACCAAAACAGATAGCCCAGCATGTCGATGGGCTGCGTCAGATATTTCTTGACCGTCCCGTCACGGATGTCGTTGGCGATCCCCTCGGAAAGGCCCGGCATGCTCGAAAAGGCCCGGCTGACCATCACCAACAAGTAATACGCCACCATGTCGCGATAGGTGTAGCCGTTCATGCGGCGGCCGGGATCGCGACTGGCGGAATAAATCGCGCTCCACAGAAAAATCTGCGTCACGATCGGCAAAAAGCGGACGAACGTGCCGAAGGCGAAGTCGGCCCGGTAGACGAGCCGCTCTTCAAGACACGTCTTGAGAATGGTCCATTGAATCCGCAGGCTGGCAAGCATCAGGCGATTAGCCGCTCGAAAAAACGTCGTCTCGCACAACGATCCGCAAACGCTCCAGGCGAATTGTGAGCCGAACCCGCCGACGGAAGCAACCAAGCGATCAACTCGTCTCCATCACGCGTCGACGCCCGCCGCGACTCGCGGAGGGGCCGAGGCAAACATCTCGGCGATCACGTCTTCCAGCGGCCGCTCCTGCACGCCCACGTCCTCGATGCTGTAATTGGCCAGAAGCGACGTGAGAATTTCGGGAATTCGCTGCCGCGGCACTTCCAGCCGCACGCGAGGCGGCCGCACTTCCACGACCACGCCGTAACGCGCCAGATCGGTCGGCACCTCGCCGGCGAATTGCAGGTCCATGATCTTGTGCCGGCCGAAACGGTCGACGATCTCGGCAAGCGGCCCGTCGTGATTGATCTTGCCGTGATTGATGATAATGGCCCGCTTGCAGAGCGCTTCGACGTCTTTCATGTAGTGGCTGGTCAGGAGCACGGTGATCTTCCGCTCGGCCTGGTAGTACCGAAGAAACTCCTGCACGCGGCGCTGCGAAACCACGTCGAGCCCGATGGTGGGCTCGTCGAGCAGCAGCACTTCCGGGCCGTGGAGCAGGGCGGCGATCAACTCCATCCGCATGCGTTCGCCCAGCGACAGCTCCCGCACCGGCTGGCTCACGAGCGAACGGACCTCCAACAGCCCCGTCAACTCGTCGAGCCGCCGCTGGAAGACGGCCGGATCGATGCGGTAGATCTCGCGGTGCAGGCGGAACGAGTCCTGGGCCGGCAGGTCCCACCAGAGCTGGTTCTTTTGCCCCATCACGAGCGAGAATCGGCGGCGGAAGGCGTTATCCCGCTTCCAGGGAAGATAGCCGAGCACGCGGGCGTCGCCCCCGGTGGGGAAGATCAAACCCGAGAGGAGCTTGAGCGTCGTCGTCTTGCCGGCGCCGTTGGGACCGAGGAAGGCGACGATCTCGCCCGCCTCGATCTCGAAACGAACCCGGTCGACGGCGACGACGCTTTGGTACTCGCGACGAAAGAGACCCCCGATCGAAGCGATCAGCCCTTCGCGCTTGCGATAGACCTGATACGTCTTCGAGAGATCGCGGACTTCAATGGCCGGCATGGCGCTCGCGGTGTTCGATCAGAGCTGAGCTGACAGGTTCAATATAGGATTTCACCCGCGAGCCAGGCAAATCGAACAACCGCATTCCGGCGTGGCCGGGCCGCTATTTGTTGTTGGCCGTCGCCATTCCGCGCACGAACTGCAGGTAATCCAGGCCGATCCGCAGGACCTCGTCGTTGTAGGCCGAGACGGGGAAGATCGGCCCGTCCGGCTGCTCGTCCGACGTCACTTCTTCCGCCTTCTTCTCCTCGATCTTGTCCTGGATCCGCTCTTTCTTGCGGGTCTCGTAGTTGAGCGAGATCTGCTTGCGGTTTTTCCGCTGCAGGAAAGTGGCGATTTCCTTGTTCACCTTCTGGAAATCCTTGGAGTTGTCGACGCGCTTGGCGCTCTGGTCCTGCAGGAAGGTGAGCATGTTCGGGTTCACGAGCCGCCACGGCGTGTACTCGGCCGGGTCGATGTGGTCGAACTTGAGTGCATTATCGAGCGAGGATTCGCCCAGGTCCATGTGGTCCAACAGCGAAGGCAGCACAACGTCGGAAACAACTCCCAGGTTCTGCGTGCTGTCGCCGTTCACCCGATAGAACTGGCTGATCGTCAGTTTCAGCGCCCCCAAATCTTCCGGGGCGAAGGCGCTCAACAGGCCGGTCTGGCCGACGTTCATCACGTTCTGCACGGTGCCTTTGCCGTGCGTCGAGCTGTCGCCGATGATGATTCCGCGACGGTAATCCTTGATCACGCCGGCAAAAATCTCCGAGGCCGAGGCCGACAGGCGGTTAGTCACCACGACCATCGGGCCGTCGTAGGCGATCGAGGGATTGCCGTCTTTGTGAATGTCCTTGTCGCCGCCCGGCTCTTTGACCTGCACGACGGGCCCCGATTCGATGAACAAACCGGAAACGTCGATGGCTTCGCTCAGGGCGCCGCCGCCGTTATTCCGCAGGTCGACGACCAACAGGTCGATCCCGCCCTTGGACTTAAACGACTCGAGCACTTTTTCGACGTCCTTGGCCGTGCTCTTGAAGTTGGCTTCGCCATTGGAGGCGCCGTTGAAATCGCGGTAGAACGAGGGGATGTTCAGCACGCCGATCCGCAGATCGCGTCCGCCCTTCAGGCGGGCGCCGGTCGGGATGATCTCGCCTTTGACTTCCTGTCCGGTCAGTTCGACGGTCTGCCGCGTGAGCGCCAGGATGTTGACCTGGCTCTTGCGGTTCTTCGTAGGATCCTTGAGATCGATATGCTCGGGCGTTTTGACTTCCAGGCGAACTTTGGTTCCCTCCGGACCACGGATGAGGCGGACGACTTTGGTGAGCTTCATTTCGACGACCGATTGAATCGCACCGTCGCCCTTGCTGTCGACGCCGATGATCTTGTCGCCGGACTTCAGCCGACCGTCCTTCTCGGCCGCTCCGCCGGGAACGATCTTCTTGACGATCGTGTAACCGTCCTCTTGCTGCAATGCCGCGCCGATACCCTGCAGCCTGAGTTCCATCGAAATGCGGAACTCGTCGCGGGTCTGCGGGGACATGTAGCTCGAGTGCGGGTCGAGGCAGTGGGTGAGGGCCGAGAGATAAATTTCGAGTTTCTCGCCGTCTTCCATTTGCTCCCAATTCTCGACGTTGAGATGGTAGCGTTTCTTCAGCCGCGCCTTGGCGTCGGCGTCGGCAGTCTCCTCGAGTTTGAGCGAGAGCAGGTCATACTTCACCTGCTTCCGCCAGCGCTCGCGCAAATCCTCGTCGGTCTTGGCCCAGGGGAGCTTCTCGGCGTCGATCACCATGCCTTCGTCTTTGGTGAAGTCCGGCTTGACGTCGACGAGCGTTTCGGCCAGCGCGTTGCGTTCCTTTACGCGCTGCAGAAACAGATCAAACGCCCGATAGGCGAAATCGACGTTGCCGGCCTTCATTTTTTCGCCCAGCCGCGCCCGATCCTGTCCGAGCGCGTCGACGTCGGCCTGCGAAAAATAAAGCTTCCGAGGATCCAACAGCTCGAGATAGCGGTTGAAGAGCTTGACCGAGATCTCTTCGTTGATTTTCACATGGCTGATGTGGCTCTGCTCGATCATCTTGGTGACCAGCATGGCGGTCTTGGATTCCGCCGCCCGCGGTTCGGCCGCCTGGTGGGCGAAAATCGTCGAGGCCACAAGCGTGACCATCACCGCGGTCAATGTGCTGCCGGCGCGCGATCGAGCTAAGAACCGCATAGAGAATTATCCCATGGGTCAAGAATGAATGAGCTTTCCGCTAGAAATTGGCGATTCCGTCGCCAGGGGAATCGTATCGGAGATTGCCAAACGTGACAAGATGCGTATTGAGAGGGGAGAGGGAAGAGGGGAGAGGGCGGCGGGCGACCGCAAAGCGGTCGGCGTGCCATCGCGTAATTCTGCGGTTTGTGTGCCGCACTTCGGGCGGCCAGGTCATGGCCGACTGTTCGATTTCCCTCTCCCCTCTTCCCTCTCCCCTCATCCCGCCGCCATATGTACGACCGATGCTCCATCCGCCAGGTGCAACTGATTTCGACCGCGGCGGCTCGAGCGGGACAGCGCGTCGCCCGCTTGGGCGAGAACTGTTTCTGCGCGGTCATTCGGTGTGCAGGCCGTGTAGCCGAAGCTAGCCGTGACGAGGACCTCGGGACCGATGTCATGCAGCCGGAAGGTATGGAAGCGGATGGATTTCCGCACCGCCTGTGCAAGTTTCTGACCGGCTTCGCTGTCGACACTTGGGAATAGAATGGCGAAGCAGTCTTCGCTCAGGCGGCAGACCAGATCTTGTTCGCGCACCGCGCGCGCGATCGCGGCCGCCACTCCCTTATCGAAATCGTCGGCGCCGCGGATGCCGAACCGCGTTTTGAGTTGTTCGCGGCGATCGAAGGTCACGAGCAACAAACCGCTTGCGAGGTCCGTATCGGCTCCCGCTTTCAACATCGCACGCAAGTTGGCGTCGAACATGCTGCGATCGGGCAGGTTTGTGGCCGGATCTAATGACGTCCGCTGCCATTCCAACGGAATGGGCATGGGTTTGGGCTTCAGTTTTGCCTCGATTTGCCGGGCCGTCGCTTCGCGCTGTTTTGTGACCAGGCGACTGACCGTTTCCACCAGCGAGCCGCGTTTGGTATCCAGCCGGTCGACCTCGTCGGTGGTCAACGCCGCGCCCGGATAGGTTTCGAGCAGGCTCGACAGGTGCTGCGCCTTGTCGAGCGAATCCATCGCCAGTGCGTAAAGCGACGAGATGGCCTTGAGTGCCTTGCGGAAACCGCGGTCGGCCGAGCGATTGGCGTACGTCATGCCGGCAAGAAAACCGAGTCCGCTCGCCAACAAAAGCGTGGCAATCGCCCAAGCCCAGACGAGTGCCGGCGCTGCGTGAGTTTCCAAATCGAAGGGCAGGAACGAGGACAAGCAATGCCTCCTTGTACGCGGCCGTCGGAACTCGGGCCACCCACATCAAAGCATCGGCGTCCGTCGGACCGAACCGCACGAACTCCGTCACCGAACTCGGTGATTGAGCGAATGGCCGACCCGGCGTCCCGGATCAATCGTCTTAAAACCTTACGTCCGATCCGAATCAGGGATTGTCGGTCCCTCGTGCAAATTGACAGCGACCAGACGGGTGGCGACGGTTATGCGGTCTGTAGTGGTCCGTCTACTCGAATCCTGCGTGTCACCCGGCCTGCCAGTCGGCGGCCCAATCGACCTTTTCCCACCGCCGGACTCATCCCTTCCCGGACGGCACGGCGACTGTGGGCGGCTTCGGTTGCTCGAGGAACCGCAGGCTGGTGATCATTTCCAGATCGCGTTTTCCGAGCTTGTCGCGAAGGGCCGTCTCGACCGCAAACACAAACGAGGTTTGCAGCCCGTTCGGCGCGGCGCACAGATAATAGATCCACGTGGTGGGAATTTTGTTCGCCTCTCCGTTGGCCGTGACGCGGTAGAGGAAGCGATGATCGTCGGTCAGCAGGATCTCCGCTTTCTCGATCGCTTTCAGTCGCGTGCCGAGGCTTGTGCGGATGTCTTTCTGGAATTGATCTTCGGGAACGTGCTCGCCTGGGTTCGCCTGCCGGACGGGTGCCAGATTGCACTGTGCCACGAAGGCTCCTTGATCCATGAACCGCAGAACGGCAATCTGCTCCGACTGCTGAAACACGTGCCAGTCGCGGTCGTGCCGAAACTCGACGTTCCATGGCGTGCGAAAATAAAGCTGCGTCAGCGCGGCGGGGGGCTCGAGCGGGATGGCCGCCGCGGCTTCCGGGGAAAGGCCGCTGATGTCGCTTGCCGGCGTGCGGACCACAACGGCCTTGGCCGTCACCTTGAGTCCCGGCGAGATGGGACCGACCGAGCGCTCCTCGGTCTGCTCAAACTCGGCTTGGGCCAGGCGCTGGGCCTTCACGTCGAAGACGTACGAGCCGTGCAGGTTGATCTTGCCGGACGAACCGGCCGTCGCACCTTCCACCGTTCCCTCAAACTTCACCTTGGCCTGGCCATCGGCGACCGATTCCAGCGTGCAACTAAGATCGGCTTTTCCCGCCGCTTCGGTGTCCGTCAGCATCTGGCCGACCCAACTTGGGGGCGACCATTTCTCGCCCACGGCGACCGGCTTGGGCGGCAGCAGGCCGAGCAGAGAGAGACTGTCACCCGGAGCGCGGAGCAACTCGAGCTGCAGAGCGGTCAGTGGGCCGTGTGGACTGTAGAACAAGATGCCGTCCCGACGGCCTTCTGCGACCAACAGTCGCCGATCGTCGGCCAGCTGCGGAGTCGTGGCGTGATCGGCCACGCGGATTTTGGCGTCAATCGAGTCATAGTGTCGCAAGGCGCGCAGCGCCTGAGCGTCCCGCCCGGCTCCCGGCAAGGCCCGCTCACGATATCTCAACGCGGCCTGCGCCGAGATCGGATGGGAGAGTTCTTGGCCCTTTTCGAGAGCGAACTCGGCAGTCCCCGAGACGTCGAAGCGAATCTCGACGCTTTCAACGCCCGACTGAGGCGTTGGGGGCGCGAGCTTAAATTGCTCCGCCGCTGATGCGACGCCGGGCGCGGCAAGCCACAAGCAAAGAAAAGCGACAACGAGCGAACGTTTGCCAGGCAACGATTTGATCATCCTTGATTCAGTCTTTGTGTCCATTGTGTTCTTTGTGGTTCAAAAAGCCAGTTAACCACAGACGCCACAAGGGACACAAAGAAACGGAAGAATTCAGGAATTCAGTCGTTGACGACGGTCGCCCCACCGGCGAGCGCTCGGGCGGCGGCGACGAGGCCGTCGACGTCGAGACCCAGGTCGGTCAGAAGTTCGTCGCGCTCGCCGTGTTCGATGAAGCGATCCGGGATGCCCAGGCAGCGGATGTTGGTGATCCCCGCGCCGGCCGCCGCGGCGGCTTCGAGGACGGCCGAGCCGAATCCGCCGCAGATGGTGTTCTCTTCCACAGTCAGCACGAATCCGGTTTGTTCGATCGCGCGGAGCACGGTCTCCGTATCGAGCGGCTTGGCGAAACGGGCGTTGACGACGCCCACGTCGAGCCCCTCCTCAC
>CAYWOV010000137.1:0-6955 GCA_964459965.1 uncultured Planctomycetaceae bacterium
AAACGGCTTGCATGACCGAGCTGTTTCTCGACAACCAGCTCCTCGAAGTGACGCCCGGCGTTTCACGCCGGCTGCATAAACCGAAAAAACACCTGTTGAACCCTGTCGTCCGCAGCGAGCGTTGGTGCGAGGGCAATTACATCGAGCCCTACACCACGATGTATGACGCGGAGGACAAGCTCTTCAAAATGTGGGCCCGGGCCGGCAGCGATTGGAAATCGCGTTATTTGGACGGCCATGCGGCCTACATGCTCTATTTCACCTCGACCGATGGCGTGCATTGGGACAGGCCTGAGCTTGGGTTGATGGCGATCGCCGGTCGGCGCGATCACAACATCATTTTCACGAGCGATACCGTTGCAGGCACGGGCCCGGACAGTTCGCAGCGCAAAAAAAGTTTCGTCGCCCCCAGTCAGCCGATGCGGCCTCAGGGCAAAAAGGCCTTCTTCTGGGCGGTCAACAAGCATCCCCACCCCAAGCACGCGGGCGAGAAATTCGTCGCGTTGGCGATTGTTCAAGATCATCGCCGCGGCGCCCATCTCGTCACGTCGCCCGACGGCATCCACTGGTCGTGCGCAAACGCTCCCTTCTGGCAGACGCCGAACGACGTCTCCGGGAATGGGGACGACTGTCTGATGCACATGATTTACGACAGGGCCAAGCGGGAATGGGCCCTGTATCGTCGCGTCATTCCGGAGTTCAGCGAACGCATGATCGCGGACGCCAGCGATCGCGAACGGAAGGCGGTCGACCGCTATTACCGCTCTTATGCCTATGCCGAGAGCGATGACCTGCGGGAATGGAAGAAGCACCGGTTCATCCTCAGCATGGATGCCGACGACCCGGCCGATACGGAGCTTTACCAATTCGCTTGCCACAAGATCGGCACGAGCTACGTCGGTTACATGAGCGTGTTTTATGTGGGTCGCGGGTCGCTTGACATTCAGCTCGCGACCAGCCGCGACGGAGTCAACTTCACCCGCGTCTGCCGGGGCGACGCGTTCATCCCGTCGGGATCCCTGGGATATTACGACTACATGGCCATGGCCTGTTCGCAGCCCGAGCCAATCGTCGTCGGCGACACGGTCTATCTCTATTACGCGGCGGCCAACTTTTCGCACAGCGTGGATGTGACACGTGCCGATCCCGAAACTCTCAAGGTCGGAGCGGCGCTGGCGACGTTCAAGCGCGACCGGTTTGCCTCCCTCGAAACGAGCGATCGGGATTCCGGGCCGTGTCGCGTCGTGACCAGGCCCTTCACGGTGCGGCACTCCAAGCTGTTCCTGAACGCGGCCACTTGGATGAAGGGGTCGATCCGCGTGGAGGCATTGACGCGCGATTGGCAGCCGATTCCCGGCTTCACGCAAGCGCAGGCGCGTGAGATCCGGGGCGACGCTCTCGATCACCCGGTCCGCTGGAAGGACAACGCAGACGTGGCCAAGCTCTTGGGGAAGGAGATTCGCCTCAAATTCTACATGACGCGTGCGCGAATCCACGCGATGACGCTCTGCAACGAAAACAGAAAGCTGGGGGTCGTCGAGAGCGAATACCAGTACGATCCAAATGGCGACTCGACTCCAAAAATCAACTGAACGGCTTCGGCGCAACGTGACCGCAATGAGATACCGGCCCCTCGTGTTCGCGATCACGTTGATCGGCTTTTGGTGGGCTTGCACGTCGTGCACCGTAATTGCCGCCGCCGAGCCCAAGGTCACCTGGATCGATCCGCCGCAATCTGGCTTTTTCTCGAAGCAGATTGTCTTCAAAGGCATCCCGATCAAGGCTCACGCCGACGTGGAGGACGCGGCCCTGTTCGAGGCCCGGCGGCGACTCGGCCGCACGCTCGAGCATGTGCCGGCCGTGGTGGCGAATCTGCTTGATGCCGGGGCCGAGTTGCACATCATCGGCAAGAATCAGGTGACGTCCGATTTGCCGTACCTGCGGCACTGGAAGGGGAAGCCGTACGAGACGTACGGCAAGACGTTCGAGTCGATCGATGCGCGGACGCGGGGTGTGGGCGGCCTGTTGGCCAGTTGCGGCGAGGAAAATCTGCTCAAGCTGCCATCCGATCGGTATCGGGATCATCGCGACATTTGCACGCACGAATTCGCGCACACGTTGCGTGCCTACGGGCTGTCGCCCGACGTGCGGGAGATCGTACGGAAGCAGTTTGAAAAGTCGATCGCCGCCGGGTTGTGGAAGACGGCCTACGCTTCGACCAACGACGATGAGTTCTTTGCGGAACTCTCCATGTGGTATTTCGATTCGCGGGGGGACTTCGGCCACATCACGCCCAAGCCGCAAGTGGGTCGGCCCTGGTTTCGCCAGTACGATCCCGGGGCATTTGCCGTGCTCGACGGGATTTATACCGGCCGGACGAAGGTGGCCCGCATCATGTGGGAGAAGCTCGTCCCCCAGTCGCTGGCCGACGAGCACAAGTTGCGGGCTCTCTCTTCGGCGCATCCGACGGTGGTGCTGTTCGACAATCGAACGGGAACCGATTTGTCGCTCTTCTTTCTCGACTTTACCGGGAAACGAAAGCCGTACGGCACGATCCACACCGGCAGCCGGATCGCGTGGAAGACGTTCGCGACACACCCGTGGGTACTGGTCCGCCCCGACGGCCACACTGTGGCGATTTACGTGGCGACGAAGAACCATTGCCGGGCCGTGGTGACGGATTAGGCAGCGAGTCGATGATTTCCGAACGGTTGGCCGGCGCTCGCTGAGCCCCGCAGTTGCCGCCCTACGGGCTATGCTACGTTGCGCGCTGACATGAGTCTGTGCCTAAGTTGGAAGTGTGCGGTTGTGTCGCACGTTTACGGGCGACTGTGCCGATCCGCACACAGGGCGACCAGCGTTCAATCTCGCGGCACCTCAAATTCTGCCGAAATTCCGGCCTCTTTCATCGGCGGGTCAAATTTGCCACAGATTTCCGCGGCGGCACGCAGTCTGCGAGACAACGCGGGCACGCGGGCCGCGTTGGCCGGAACGACTGCTGTTGCACCGGGAGCTGATTTCATGAGGACCCTGAAAGCGTCTCTGTTGGCAAGTGTGATTGGAACGGGAGCTTGGTTGCTGGGCCTGACGGAGAAAATGTGGCCCGCGCACCCGATGTGGGCTGTTTTCTTCCTGACGATCGGCGTCATGGCATGCTGCATGTACGCCGTGCCCGAGGAACGACAAAAGAAAGTACAGTGAAGGCGATTGAATCGAGTCGCATTCGTTGCGGCTCGATTGTCTGCTCGATCGCTCCCGCCGGGGCTCCCCACCCCCGGCCGCTCTCCCGCCAGAGGCGAGGGGAGCAAGACAAATTGTGTCACACTTTTTTCGCTGTGCCGTCTTCCTTGAGCAGGTAGGTTTGGCCGCTGGCGTCGGCTTCGAGATCGAATGCCGTTTGATCGAAAGCACGGATTTTCTGCTTGGCTTTGCCGCCGCCTTGTTTGTCGCCTTGTTTAAATACGCGGATGATGGCCTGGTTGTCGAGGCGGAGACCCGACCAGAGCACGCCATCGTCATGGGGGCGGGGAACGTCGTAGGAGAGGATTTCGCCCTTGTCGAGGAAGTCGCGGAAGGCGAGCATTTCGTCGTAGACGGTGGCCGCGTCCTGGACTTCCTGCAGGGCCATGTCTTCGAAGCCTTTGGTGCGCGGGTTGAAGATTTGCATGCCGGCTGTGCCGCGGAGCCAGAGGTGTCGCAGCACTTCGCGGTAGCGTTCGCGCGACATGACGGGGAATTCGAGTTCGGGCGGCTCGGTCACCCAGCGAGCGATCCAGGGGATGAGTTCTTTCTCGGGCGCCCAGCGGCGGGTGAGCCGGGCGGTGAGCGAGACCTGGCGGAGGAGCAAGTTGGTGTAGACCTGGTCGACGTGCTCCTGGTCGCGTTTGTCTTCCTTGCTGCGGCCTTCCCAGACCCACGACGCGGCCCCGTAGGCGGTCGGGTTCCAGGCCGTGATGAGGGGCGGCATGTAGATGTGGCTTCGCTCGCCGCTCCAGCCGCGCTGCGGGTCGTCGGGCGTGGAGGGCTGGGCCAGCCAGTTGGTGACCGAGCACTTGGGGTAAAACTCGAGCACGGGGGCCGCGTAATAAGCTCCCCACAGTTCGTAAAAAGTGCGGGCCGTGTATTCCATGAAGCGGCCGGGCGACGAGATCACTTTCGCGGGCAGGATTTCGCGGCACCGCTTGCAGTGGCGGGCCTGCTCGTAGCGATCGCCGCCGTAGAGCGGGTCGCCTTCCCAATCGTTCCAGACGGCGTCGATCTGCACGCCGCGGTCTTTGAATTTCCGCAGCGTCTGCCGCAGCTGGTCGGCGAAGACGGCCCAACCGGCGTGAATCGACGGGCACGGACGGGCGTACTCCTTCGGCTTGTAGCCCGCGTCGAACTGGTGCGCCCACGTCGACGGGTCGCCGGCGAGCGAAGCGGGAAACGGTCCCCCGGATCCTTCGAGCACGATCACGGGCGACCCGGACTTTTGAATGGCGAGGGCCGTGTCGATCAGTTGGGGCACGAGCCGGATGTGCTCGGTCAGTCCGCGCGCGAGAAGTTGCTGATAATATTCGGGCTTTTGCGGCTCGGTCGAAAAATTCTCCCAGGCGACCATCGGCCAGCGCGACCCGCGGGGGTGTTTCAGCGGGGGGATATTCTTGACGACCGCGTCATGCCAGGAGAACGGGCCGCTGTTGCCCTCGATCCGCTTGGGATAGAGCACGCCGCCTTTTTTCTCCTCGGCTCGTACGGATGCGGGCAGCATCGCCGCAGCGAGTCCGACTCCGCACGTTCGACAGAATTTGCGTCGATCCACGATTTTCTTCGTCCTTTCCTGCCGACGTTGGCCGGTCACGCCACGCCATTGCCGGACAAATTCTTGTACCAGAGAAGTTGAACCTCGCCCCGCAGATCCGCATAGGCGAAGCGATTAATCGCCCCGAGCTGGCAACCGTGGCTTGCATAGAAATTGCAGGCGGCCACGTTGATGTTCTGCGTCTCAACTTTTAGTAGGCGGCAGCCTCTGGTCTTGGCCCATTGCTCGGTGGCCGCGAAAAGGGCCGAACCGATGCCTGAACGCCGCATTTCGGGCGCGACCCGCAGGTCCCACAGCATGGCGAGGTCGCTGCGACCTTCCAGCATTTGGACGCCGTCCGTGTTAAAGGCGATCACGGCTCCGCCGACGCGGCGCCCATCCCACCACGCCGACAACAGACCCCAGTTCGAGAGGTCGAACTGCCTTGCCCAAGCAGCGGGCCCGTTTGCGGAAAGCGCGTCGTAGTCCTTTACATACGGTGCGGCAATCGCACGCTCGATCAGCTTGAAACCGCCGAGTCCGCCCTGTTGGACGATGACGTCGAGGATGCGCTCGACCTTGAACACGATAGAGATGCGAGCGTGCTTCACTAAGTTCTCGTGGCGGATGGGCTCTTCTCGGATCTCGGCGAAGCCGCCTGCCGTCGTTGCTGATTGTGTCATGGTCGCGCCGCGGATCACGCCGCTGGATTCAAGTCCAAACACGCTGATCGATTTGAATCGGCCCATTTCAATATACTCAGTTGCGCGCTTTTTTCTTCGGACGGCGGCCGGTAGACTCGGGTGCCTGATCAGATCTGAAGTCCGGCCGCCACAATAAATCAGACTTGCAGCACATCCATGACCGAACTGCTCGAAATCAAGAATCAGCTTCGCCGCAAGGCGTATGACGCCCGCAACGCCCAACCGAACAAGGACGAAGTCAGCCGGCTGGCGATGGCGAAGCTGGTGGAGCTTCCCGAGTATCGCGAGGCGCAAACCGTGCTGTGGTACCTCGATTGCCGTTCGGAGTTGCGGACGCGGCATGCGCTCCCGGATGCTCTCAAGAGCGGACAGCGGATTGTCGTCCCCTATTGCACGACCGACGAGGAGGGCGCGAATAAACTCGGGTTGTGGTTGCTCGAGTCGATCGAGGAGATGGTCGTCGGCAAGTGGAACATTCTCGAACCGCCGCGTGACCGGTGGACCGAGCCGGGGAAAGTCATCGCGCCGGACGAACTGGATTTCGTGATGGTGCCGGGCGTCGGTTTTGATCGTCGCGGCGGGCGGATGGGCAACGGGCAGGGTTATTACGACCGATTGCTCAAGAGCGTGCGGCTCGACTGCAAGCTGGTGGCTCCGTGTTATGAGTCGCAATTGATGGACGAGATCGCCATGGGGCCGCACGACGTTTATATGGACAAAGTCGTCACCGAGGCGCAGGTCTATGACGGCAAGGGACGGGGATAATCGCCTCGGCGAGAAAACGGGAACGGCATGGCCGCGATTATTGAGGACACGTACGCCGAGGCCTTCAAGAGTTTCTACGTCGAGTTTCTGATCACGGCCCGCGATCGAACCTGGCTCGACCACGCCGTCGCCGCGGCGACCGGCAACGCGTCGAGCACGATCATGTGCGATTGCGAAGCGGGACTCGATCGCTATGTGGGCCCCGGTTCGCCGGAACCCGATTTCACTCCAGACGGTCGCCCCGGAGCGGTCGTGCAACTGCACGTGCCCAAGTTCCGCAAGGACTGGAAGCAGGCGCTCGAGCGGACGGCACTGGTGCGGATCAGCCAGAATGTATTGACCTGCCCCACGGCTTCGTGCTTCAACCTGCTCGACACGGAAGAGTACTTTCGCATTGGCCGCAAGGTGGCCTACTTCGGCAACGGCTATCAAAAACGGATCGAACGCTTTGGCCGCAAGATGTGGTGGATTCCGATTCTGGGCGGCGAATTCGTGCTCGACCGTCGCCTGGGTTTCGCGCCGGGCCTGATGGGCGGCAATCTGTGGCTATTCGGCAAGGATGTCGATTCGGCTCTCGAAGCTGCCGCGCGAGGTGCCGTCGGCGTCGCAAGTACGCCGGGGGTGATCATGCCGTTTCCCGGCGGCGTCGCGGCGAGCGGCTCGAAGGCGGGCAGCAAATATCGTTTCGCGATTGCCAGCACGTATG
>CAYWOV010000138.1:0-6937 GCA_964459965.1 uncultured Planctomycetaceae bacterium
CGCTGCGTGCGGAACTCTTTCCACAAAATGCGAGCTACGACGATACGGCTCATAGAGGCATCGGACCTCCCTCGGACACCGGCGGTTCACCGCGCATGTAGCCGACAAAGATCTCCTCCAGCGAGGGATGACGGATTTCAACGTTGCCGACCTCCGTCTCCGTGCGGAATCGCTCGACGCGCGATTCATCCAAGTTCCGCACCAAAAGTCGCCATTGCCGGCCTTTGAATTCGCGGTGAAATACCGTGCCCGGCACGGGGGGCAAGTTCGGAGAACCGTTGCGAAGTGTGACCGTCATTTCGCAGGTGTGCGTCTTCAGGTCTTCCAGACGCTCGACGAGTGCGAGCTTGCCCTCGCGGAGAATGGCGACGACGTCGGCGACGCGCTCCACCTCGGCAATCTGGTGGCTGGCGAGCAGGACGGTGCGTCCCTGACCCGCGATGTCGACCATGCTTTCGAGGAACTCGCGCCGCACCATCGGATCGACGCCCGATGTCGGTTCGTCGAGAATCAGCAGTTCCGGCTTGTGCGCCATCGCCAGCGAGAGCGAGACCTTGGCTCGCATTCCTTTGGAAAGGTCTTTGATCTTGCGATCGAGCGGCAGCTCGAAGTGTTCGACCAGGTCGTTGTAGTGTCTCTGATAGCCGAGCGGATAAAAGCCGGCGACGAACCAGCCGGCCTCTTCGACCGTCATCCAGTCGTAAAGCGCCGGTTGATCGGGGACGTAGCCGACGCGGCGGCGGATTTCGAGTCCCTGACGGCGGCTGTCGAGCCCCAGGACGGTCGCTGTGCCTGCGTCGGCTTCGAGCAGGCCCAACAAAATACGAATGGCGGTCGTCTTGCCGGCTCCGTTTTCGCCCAACAAGGCAACCACGAGTCCAGATTCCGACGTTAGCGAGACGTCGTCGAGTGCGAGCTGTCCCTTAAACTGCTTGCTCACATGGCTGAGCGCGAAGGCCGTGGTCATGACTTGTCCTTTTTGGATTCGAGGCGGGCAAGCTCGGCTTCTGCCAGAGCGCGGACTTCATCGGCGGAAAGTCCGCTCTGTCGGGCTTCCTCGAGCACGCTTCGCAAGCGGCCGCGAATGAGCGTGGCACGGTCGTCGCGACACTTCTTATAAGCGTCCGAAGTGACTTCCAACCCGGTGCCGCGCAAAGGCTGCAGAACGTTGTCGACTTGTAGCTCGCGGTAAGCGCGGGCGACGGTGTTCGGATTAACCGTCAGGTCGCGGGCCATCTCGCGGACGGAAGGGACGAGGTTGCCCGGCTTGAGCGCCTCGCTGGCGACGGCGAATTTGACCTGCCGCACAATTTGGTCGTAAATCGCGATCCCATTCGACGGGTCGACGTGCACGAACATGGGCCAATCCACCTCAATTTGCTGGGAACGGGCCGCTCCCAGCTGTACTAGATAGATAGTACGGTGACACAATCGGCACAGAATGTCAAGATTCGAAAATGCGAAATTTTTATCGTGCGGTCGTCAGGGTGGGTTCGACAACGTGCCGGGCGCGGAATCGTACAGATGAGACTTCTGTTCCATGAATTGCCCGCGTGCCGTAAGCCGGGACCGCGGCGCGACTCGACGAAGCGGGTTGAGGCGGTATCATGCGGTTGGATTGAGCCCACTCATGGACTCCCGATGCAAATCCGACCGGAGCAACCACGATGACGACGAACGTGCAGACGAAAACCGTTCCTTACAAGATCGGGGAGCAAGAGTTCATCGGACATCTCGCCTGGAATGACGCCGTCTCCGGGAAGCGACCCGGGGTCTTAGTCGTTCCTGAATGGTGGGGACTCAACGATTTCGCCCGCGGACGGGCCAACGAATTGGCCAAACTCGGATACGTGGCTTTCGCCTGCGATTTGTATGGCGGCGGCAAAGTTGCGCAGCGACCCGACGAGGCAGGGCAGCTGGTCAAGCAGCTCACCGATAACTACGAAGAATGGCACAAACGGGCCAACGGATCGCTCGAACTGCTCAAACAGCAATCCCAATGCGATGGGAGCCGGGTGGCCGCGATCGGATATTGCTTCGGCGGTTCGACGGCCCTGGTACTGGCGTGCGCCGGGGCCGACGTTAAAGCCGTCGTGACCTTCCATGCCAGTCTCGCCGCTCCTTCTGCCAAGCAGGCCCAATCGATCAAGGCGAGCATCGTGATCTGCCACGGCTCGCTGGATTCGTTTACGTCGGACGAGACGGTGGTGAAAGTTCGCAAGGCACTCGACGACGCACAGGTCGACTACGAAATCGACTACTACGGCGGCGCCAAGCACGGATTTGCGGTCCCCGATGCGGACAAACGCGGCATGCCGGCACTCAGCTACAACAAGAAAGCCGACGAGCGTTCGTGGAAACGCATGTTGGCCCTATTCGAAGAGAAGTTCGGAAAGGTGCCTGTCGGGTCTGCGTGATATCATGGAGGACAGGGAGCACTGTCATGACCGCGCTTGATCCCCGGCCGGCCGTTCGCGACTTGGAGCCGGAACCGCTGCCGGTTTACGAAACTCACAGCGTCGACAACCAGCCGCCCGCCCTCGAAAACTACAACCCCTTCGAATCGGACGCTGCACTCAAAG
Organism: uncultured Planctomycetaceae bacterium; assembly: GCA_964459965.1. Lineage (GTDB taxonomy): Bacteria > Planctomycetota > Planctomycetia > Planctomycetales > Planctomycetaceae > DASPSM01. Next base: position 2,583 of record CAYWOV010000138.1, read on the forward strand.
AGGGAGTTGTCCGCGAAGGCGGCGCGTGGAGCCTCGAACGGCTGGAGAAATTCGGCTCCCTCGTCGGCTCGGCCCGTGTGATCGCTCTGGGTCATCAAGCCAATCGCTTTCCTCCCGTGCTGCGGACGCACGACCGCTTCGGTCGGCGGATCGATGAAGTCGAGTTTCATCCCGCCTGGCACGAGCTGATGGCAATCGGCGTCGAGAATGAGACGCACGCCCTGCCCTGGCGGACGCCAAAGCCCGGAGCACACGTCGTGCGGGCGGCGTTGGAATACCTCTACTATCAGCAAGAAGCAGGCGTGGGCTGCCCATTAACGATGACGTTTGCCGCCGTCCCCACGCTGCGAAAACAGCCGGAAATCGCCGACGAGTGGATTCCGCGGATCACCTCAAACGTTTACGACCCGCGCTTCATTCCGGCCGCCCAAAAAAAGGGCGCCCTCATCGGCATGGCAATGACGGAAAAGCAGGGAGGATCGGACGTCCGCGCAAACACGACGCGTGCCCGGCCAATCGGCCGCGGCGGGCCAAGCGGGGAATATCTGCTGACGGGGCACAAATGGTTCTGCTCCGCCCCAATGAATGACGCATTCCTGACGTTGGCGCAGACCGAACATGGACTTTCGTGTTTTCTCGTACCTCGTTGGCGGCCGGACGGCACGCGGAATTCGATCGCCATCCAACGCCTAAAGGACAAGCTCGGCAACCGGTCGAACGCCTCCAGCGAAATTGAGTACCGCGATACGTGGGCCCAACTCGTCGGCGAAGAGGGGCGCGGCGTGCCGACGATTATTGAGATGGTGAACCACACGCGGCTCGACTGCGTGATTGGCTCGGCCGCCCTGATGCGGCAGGCCATCTCCCAGGCCACGCATCACGCGGCCCATCGCCGGGCTTTCGGAAAGCTCCTGATCGACCAGCCGGCCATGCAAAACGTGCTGGCCGATCTGGCACTCGAATGCGAAGCGGCGACCGCCCTGATGTTGCGTCTCGCGCGAGCGTACGATCAGGCTGCGGATGAGCGAGAACGTGCTTTCTCCCGCATTGCCACGGCGGTCGCCAAATTCTGGGTCTGCAAACGGACCCCGCAGCTCGTCGCCGAGGCCTTGGAGTGCCTGGGGGGCAACGGCTACGTCGAAGAGTCGATTATGCCGCGGCTTTATCGTGAGGCGCCGCTCAATTCAATCTGGGAAGGCTCGGGCAACGTGATGTGCCTCGACGTGCTGCGGGCCATCCAGCGCGAGCCGAAGTCGCTCGAAGCACTCAGTGCCGAGCTACGGAGCGTGAACGGAATGAACGCCGACTATGATCGGTTTCTCGCGCAGCTTGAAAATGAGCTTCGCGGCACGAACGATGCGGAAATGCATGCACGGCACATCGTCGAAGACCTGGCCCTCGCTTTGGAAGGATCCGTTTTGCTGAATGCCAAGAATTCGCAAATTGCCGACGCCTTCATCGCGTCGCGACTGGTTGAGCGCCGCAGCGCCATTTACGGGACGCTCCCCAAAGGCACGCCTCTTCGAGCAATCGTCGACCGCACTCTCCCGGTAGTGGATTGATCCGCATTTTTGATAGGAACGCATGCCGCCGAGCACGTCGAAGCCGTCCAAAGCTGAACCGAGCCAGCCCCGGATTGCCCGTTCATGGGATTCGCTTTTGGAGGCACTTCGCCGCGACCGGGCGAAGATTGCCGAAGGTGGCGGACCGAAAGCCATTGCCCGACAGCACGAGAAAAACCGACTGACGGCCCGCGAGCGGATTGCCCGTCTGATCGATCCGGAGAGTTCGTTCTTCGAGTTTGGCCGGTTCGCCGCGTGGGGCATGTACGGTGAATGGGGACCGGCCCCGGCGGCCAGCGTGATCTGCGGCGTCGGCGTGGTGGCTGGCCGGCGGTTCATGCTCGTCGCTAACGACGCGACCGTGAAAGCCGGCTCGTTTTTCCCCATGACGACCAAGAAGGTGCTCCGCGCCCAGCGGATCGCCATGTTCAACCGACTGCCTTTAATCTACCTCGTCGACTCGGCCGGCGTGATGCTTCCCTTGCAGGACGAGGTTTTTCCCGACGAGGACGATTTCGGCCGTATCTTTCGCAACAACGCCGTGATTTCGGCTTTGGGCATTCCACAGATCGCCGCCATCATGGGGAATTGCGTCGCCGGCGGCGGTTATCTGCCCGTGTTGTGCGACAAGCTGGTGATGACGGAAGGCTCCGGCCTCTATCTGGCGGGTCCGGCTCTCGTCAAAAGCGCGATCGGCCAGGATGTGGGCCACGAGGATCTCGGCGGAGCCAAGATGCACGCGGAGATCAGCGGCACGATCGACTTTCGCGAAGCCGATGACGACGCGGCTATCACGCGGGTGCGGGCACTGGCCGATTCGCTGCCGCTCGATGCCAAGGCGTCGCAATTCCGCCGCAGCCACCCGGTTGCTCCCGGGCGCCCGCCCGAAGAGATCGTTCGTGTCGTTTCGCCTGAGCGGCAGGCGTCCTACGAAGTGCGCGACTTGATCGAATGCCTCGTCGATGCCGATAGTTTCCAGGAATACAAATCCGAATTCGGGCGGACGGTGATCTGCGGTTATGCCCGTCTCGGTGGATTTGCCATCGGGATCCTCGCCAATCAGCACCATTCCGAAAAGACGCCCCACGAGGGGCTACAGTATGGTGGCGTGATCTATCACGACAGTGCGGACAAGATGGCCCGCTTCATCATGGATTGCAACCAGACCTGGACGCCGCTCGTCTTTCTGCAGGACGTATCGGGGTTCATGGTGGGTCGCGACTCGGAGCAGTCGGGCATTATTCGGGCGGGCGCGAAAGTCGTAAACGTGATCTCGAACAGCCGCGTCCCCAAATTGACGGTCGTCCTTGGCGGCAGCTACGGCGCGGGGAATTACGCGATGTGCGGCAAGGCGTTTGACCCGCGGTTCATCTTCGCCTGGCCGACGGCCGAGTATGCCGTGATGGGCTCTTCACAGGCCGCGTCGACTCTGCTGGACGTAAATATCGCGGCAATGAAACGCACGGGCCGCGAGCCGGACGTGGCCGAATTGGAAGAGCTTCGCCGCAAGGTGACCGAGGCGTACGACGCCTGCCTCGAACCTCGCTACGCCGCCGCCCGCGGTTGGGTCGACGAAATTATCGAACCGGCCGACACGCGGAAGGTGCTTATCGAATCGCTCGAAATCGCCACGCGCCACGCCGAGGATGAGCCGTTCCGCACGGGCGTGCTCCAGGTGTAAACATTTGCAGCGCCCATCGGACTGCACCCTGCTATCCAGACGCAATTTCGGCGCAAGAAAAAGTCGCAAAAGAAGAAGAAAAGTGCCCTTTTCGGCTCCGGCTGGCGGCCGTATAATTCGACGTAAGTGGCTCGATATCAGGCGGTTGTGGAAAATAAGAAAAAGGGAGTCCACGCCAAGTTCATCAGAACTTGGCGTGGATGTGACCAAGTTTGCTTTTTCTTGGTTCAGATTTGACCAAGTTCGCCGTTACTTGGTCTCGTTTTGACCAAGTTTTTATATGGTCAACTAACGTCACGACTTAACGGCGGCACGATCCGTTGACACTCGCAGTCCGGCACCACCGGGCCCCGGTTCCACCTTATCCCTATTTTTTCGGGGCCGCCTTCTCATCCGCGACCTTGGGAGCAGCGGCCTTATCCCCTGCTGTCTTCTTCTCCGGGGCTTTGAAGTAGTCCTTCTCTGCTTTGGGATCGGCACCAACCGCGGCCCGCAACACATCGGCGTTGGCTGCGACGGTTTTTTCGGGTCCGCCCAGCTTCAAATAGTATGACCCGGCATGCGGGACGGTGAGGGCCAGCGCCAAGACGCGGGCCGAGGGAGTGGGGACGATTTTGAAACCCCCCTGCGGCGTTCCGACCGGCCTGTTCCACGTCCCGCTGATGTCGGCCAGCACGTAGTCGCCTTGCGTGCATTTGCCGGTGGTAATCTTCAATTTGCGATCCTTGGGCTGAAACTCGTCGATCCAGCGCTGGAAGTTCTCATTGACGCCGCCCGATCCGTTGGTGCCGAAGAACCAAGCGACGCACTCCGTGCTGTCCTTGTCCCCTTCCGCCTTCGGAAGCGTAAAATCCATGAGGCGAAAGTTGCTCTTGGTTTCCTTACTCGTCCAGCCCGCGGGAACATTCAACCGGAGCCCGCCACTGATCACCGTTTGAGTCTTGGCTGGCTCGGCGGCGGCTTGAGTCTTGGCGGGCTCAGCGGCTGCGGCGCACGGCAGAGCGGTCGCGGCCGCAATCAAAGCTAATACGAGGACGTGCAGAGGTTGCTTGCGCATGGATGGCCCTTTGTTGTGGAATCGGAAGTGATGAAACTCTTGATCGCGGCGACAG
>CAYWOV010000139.1:0-6936 GCA_964459965.1 uncultured Planctomycetaceae bacterium
ATGTGGACGGCCAATCCGGCTCCTTGGTTGAGAGCGGCGACGACATCCGCTTCGTCCGGCGGCGGCGTGCGATAGGGCTTTTTGTCGTCTTTGTAGAAATATCGCCCCACCGTCCATCCGGGCGGCATTTTGACAGCCCAGCCACTCATCTGGTCGCGGGCGTCGACGTAACCTTCGACATTGAAGAAATCGGCTCGCCTCAGGCCGGGGTGCGTCCCTTCGCGGATGCTTTCTTCATAACCGATCGTCTTTTCCGACACGATGCGGACCTCGTTCTCGGTGCTCACCGGCCAGCGGCCGAAGGCGATTTCGGGGCGGTAATTAACTTGGTCATAGTTGATGGGGCCGCGCTTGTTCGTCTCGCCGCGGACCTCCCCGAAGTAGTGGGCGTGAAACCCCTGCTTCATGGCGTTCCAGTCCTCGAACGCGCCGTTCGGCTTGGCAAGATCCGCGTAGTACAAGTCCGAGGGATAAAACGCGTAGTTGAACGCGGCCGGAGTTCCGCGATCGAGGACCATGTAGCGAACCGGCATCACATCGACATCGCCCACAAGCAGCACGTAACCGAGGCGTCGCTTTCGCCAAGCTTCATAGAGAAACCGTTTGAGCCGCTCCGGGGAATCAATGCCGGCACTCGTTTTCAGCACGTCTTCCAGCGAAACCAACTCCGTCGGATGCCGCTTTTTCTTGTAGGCAACGTATTCGGACAGAGCTGGCCGAAACTTCTCGGGCGCAACGATGATGAACAGTTTGCGCCCCGGCGGCCGATCATCTGCCTGGGCGAATTGACGACTTGAAAAGGCGCCGAAAAAACAAATCGAGCCTGCAAGAGCAACGCTCAGCGGCAACGAAGTACGCACCTTCACAGATGGGCTCCTGGTTTCGAGCCGTCAGTTTATCACTGTCGGTGATCAGAGTCCCGTTGCCTGATGATTCGGTCGAGACAACCGCCGGAGGCTGTTCGCACGCACAACTTGCGATAGACTCAAGGGTTTCAGAAAGGATGCGCGCGGTAACCACCGCACGTGCTGAAAGGCTTGGGTGCTGACGTCGCCTGCTTCTTCCTTGGAGTTTGCCCCGTGAGACGATTCTTGTCCTGCATCGCGGTTCTTTGTCTAGTCCCCTCGATCGCCGGCAGCTTGTACGCGTCCACACCGTCGAACGGAGCGCCGATTCTACTGGAAGCGGACATCAGCGAAGCGCCGCAAAGGATTTATCACGCCCGCCTCGTGATTCCCGTCGAGCCGGGGCCGGTCGTTCTCTACTACCCGAAGTGGATACCCGGCAATCATGGGCCCACGGGGCCGATCGCCGACCTGGCGGGTCTCAAGATGCACACCGGCGGCCAGGAGGTGCCCTGGAGACGGGACGACGTCGATATGTACGCCTTTCACTGCACCGTGCCCGAGGGAGCACGAACGCTCGAGGTGGCGCTCGACCTGCTGGCTGCCGGCCGCGGCGGTTTTGGAGACGCGACGCAGAATATTGCTGTCCTTCGCTGGAACCAGGTCGTGCTCTATCCCAAAGGCAAGCCGATCGACTCGATCGACTTCCAGGCGTCGGTCAAAATTCCGACTGGCTGGAAGATGAGCACGTCGCTGCCGATCGAATCTCAGGACGGCACATCGGCCCATTTCGGCCGCGTGAGCCTGGACACGCTCGTCGATTCGCCGGTGATTGCCGGCCTGTATCATCGAGAAATTCGCCTCGGAAAGGGCGAGCCGGCGCACTATCTCGACCTGGTCGCCGACAGTCCGGCCGCACTCGATATCACGCCCAAGCAAAAGGCTAATTATGAGAAACTCGTGGCCGAGGCGGGAGCTCTTTTCGGATCACGGCACTACAAGTCGTATCGCTTTCTGGTCACGCTCAGCGACAAAATGCCGTCGCATGGACTGGAGCATCACGAGTGCAGCGACGACGGCATGCCCGAACATTCGATGTCGGACGACGAAGCGGGCAAGGCCATCGCTTATCTGCTGCCACATGAATACGTCCATTCCTGGAACGGCAAGTTCCGCCGCCCGGCGGGTCTCGTTACACCGACGTACCAGGAAGCAAACAACACGCGTCTGCTCTGGGTTTACGAAGGGTTGACCGAGTACCTGGGCACGGTCCTGACGGCCCGCAGCGGTCTGTGGACGCTCGACGAGGCCAAAGAGTATCTCGCCATGACGGCGGAACAACTCGAAAATCATAAAGGACGCCAGTGGCGACCGTTGGAAGATACGACGCTTGTCGCCCCAATGCGGGCGTACGACGCGATGGGTTGGACCGCGTGGCGGCGTTCGGTGGACTACTACGACGAGGGAACCCTGATCTGGCTCGAGGTCGATACGAAGATTCGCCAGCTCACGAAGGGCAAACGGTCGCTCGACGATTTCTGCCGCCGATTCCACGGCGGGCCCGGTGGACGGGCCGAACTGAAGCCTTATACGTTCGAGGAAGTCGTCGCGGATTTGAACGCGATCGCTCCCTACGATTGGAAAACACTTTTGACGCAACGCCAGACCGAAACCGCGGACCACGCGCCTCTCGGAGGGTTCAAACAAGGGGGCTGGCGCGTTGCACTGGGTGAAAAGCCGACGGGCTTTGAGAAGGCTGTTCAAGGACTCCGCAAGCGAATCGACCTCTCATCGTCGATCGGCCTGTCGCTGAATCCGGAAGGCGCGATCGGGGATGTTGGCATGGACACACCGGCTTATAAGGCGGGCGTTGGTCCCGGCATGAAGCTGGTGGCCGTCAACTCACGCAAATTCAGCCCCAAGGTGCTGGACGAGGCGATCGCCGTTTCCAAGAAGCGCGATCAACCGATCCTGCTCCTGGTAGAGGACGGCGACATTTTCAGGACATACAGAGTCGATTACCGCGGTGGCGCGCAGCACGCTCGCCTTGAGCGACTGAAGGATCAGCCCGACCTCTTGAGCAAAATTCTAGCTCCACTGACAAAGGCGCCGGAAAAGAAAGCAGGATAGCTCCGGCGTTCAGTGTCAGTTGCGAAATTGATCGAAGCGCTCCCGAGTGCGGGCTGCGCCGAGGTTACCGGTCGATTTCGCCCATCACGATGTCGAGGGAGCCGACGATCGCGGGGATATCGCCCAGCAAAAAGTCCTTGCAAATGGGCCCCGTCACTGCGAGGTTGCAGAAGCAGGAGCTTTTCGCGCGGGCGCGGAGCGGCTCGGCGTCACCATTGCCGACGATGTAAAAGCCCATCTGTCCGCGGGGACATTCGGTTTCGAGATAAACTTCGTCCTTGGGAAGCTTGGTGCTCATCTTATAGGGCACGCGATAGGCGCCCTCGGCTTTGGGGTATCGATCCATCGCCTGGCGGCACAGGCGAATCGCCTGCACGAGTTCGAGCATGCGAACGTAAAACCGGCACCAGTTGTCACCCACGACGACCTCGGGTGGAGCTTCGGCAAACGGCGCAACCGGGATGTTAAACTCGTAACCCTCGTACATCCGTGTGTAGATCGGATCACCGTCTCGGCGGAGGTCCCAATCGACGCCGCTTCCACGCAGGACGGGCCCCGTGCAGCCGTAGCTCTTGGCCATCTCGGGCGGCAAAATGCCCAAACCGGCCGTCCGCTTGATGAAAATCTGATTCCGCGTGAGAAGTGTGTGATATTCACTCACGCGGCGATCGAGCCAATCGAGGAAGAGCCGCGTCGCGTCGATCCAGGACATTTTCAGGTCGTTGCGCTTGCCGACAAGCGATGCGAGGCCGGGAGGAATGGTGATCGATTCGGGCAGATCGTGGGTCGCGCCACCCATCGTGATATAGCTGTAAGTAAGCCGCGCTCCGCACACTTCTTCAAACAGGTCGAGAATGATCTCGCGTTCGCGGAAGGCGTACAGAAACGGGCTGAAGGTCCCCAGGTCGAGGCCGTAGGCGCCCATGCCGACCAAATGGCTCGCGACGCGGCCCAGCTCGGCGATGATCACCCGCAAAACCATCGCCTTTTCGGGCACTTCCATTTTGACGAGCTTTTCGATCGCCAGCGAAAAGCCGAGGTTCATGTTCATCCCGGCCAGATAGTCCATCCGGTCGGTGTAGGGAATCCATTGCGGCGGAGCGAGGTTCTCGCCGATTTTTTCGGCGCAACGGTGCAAATAGCCGATGTGCGGCGTCACCTCATGCACGACTTCCCCATCTGTCCGCAACAGCAAGCGGAGCACGCCGTGCGTGCTGGGATGCTGCGGTCCCATGTTGACGAGCATTTCGTCGGTCCGCACGTCGAATTCGACGACGCGGGCGTCTTCCAATTGCAGACTCATGGTTTACCCACCGAATTCATCGGCCCCGGATTTCGTGATATTCCAGGGGCATTTCATAGTCTTTTCGCAAAGGATGGCCGACCCAATCCTCGGGACACAGGATGCGGCACAGGTTCGGATGGCCGAGAAAGTGAATGCCCATCAGATCGTAGGTTTCCCGCTCGTGCCAATCGGCAATGCCCCAAACCCCGGCAACCGAGTCGACCTCGGGAAGCTCGCCGGCCTGCCCGTCTTTCCAACGAGGCAGCTTCACTTTGAGCGTGATTTTATGTTTGAGCTCGAAGCTCGACAGGTGGTAGACGACTTCAATGTGCGGTTCGTGGCCAAACTTGGCAGCCTTTTTCGCGTCGGGCTGCAGATAGTCGACGCCGCAAAGGTTGTTGAGATGATCCATTTGCAGCCGTGCGTCGTCCCGCAGAAACGTGCTGACTTCAACGATGGACGCCGGCGCGACTTCGACCCAAGGATCGATCGCCGTCATGTTGGCACCGACGATTTTTTCGGCGCCAAACTGCTTGCGAAGCAAATCGTGAATTTCCGCGGCATTCATGGAGTTTATCCGACAGTCTGCGGTGCACGGCGCGGCGGAGATGTCGGTGGCAATTCCGACAATATTTCTGCGGGTGTCACGTTTTTACGAGAGACCGCCCGCACCCAATCAAGATCGCCCCGCTTCCAAACGTAGGCAAAGCCGACCAGCAACACGCCGAAAAAGACCAGGATATCGACGAGGCTCAAGACGGCCAGTTGATGCGCAGCCGCGGCAGTGATCGGTTGCACCGATTGCGAAGGGGGCACGTTCAAAAGTTTCGCGCTGATCGCCGTTCGACCCGCCTCGCTCAACCGCGGGTCCATCAGTTGGGTCGAGCCGCCGTAAATCAGTGCCCAGGGAAAGAAAAAGGCCACCTCGACGTCGAAAATAATGAACAGCAACGCGACGACGTAAAACCGCAGGTCGAACTGGATGTAGCTCGAGCCGATCGTTGGTTCGCCGCATTCGTAAATTGCTTCCTTCTCGAGGGTGGGAAGCTTGGGGCGGACCAGGAATCCAATCGCCAAAGGCAGCGCCAAAAGCACGACGGCGACGACCCCAAAGACGAGGAAATGCCCGACGAGATCTGTCATGTCAATTGGCCTGCCGAACGATGCGTTAAATCAGCCCGCGTCAACGGGGCGAATATATCCAAAGCGTGAATCGCGTGCCACTGGCCGGACTGCGTTTACGCTCGCTTGCAAAAAATCGTTGATCCCCAAACCCGGCCGGGGAGTTTTTTGGCTTTTTTGGGGTATAAAAAAAGGCGCGGCGACCCCAAAAAACTCCCCGTGCGGATCCCCTTGCGACCGAACCGCAGCCGGCACACTTTAGTTGTCTATAACGCGACAAACTAATCTTGAACCACTCGGGGGTCACAGTGTAGAATCCAGTGAGAGCACCGAGCGATTGGTGCTTGCGAAAATGGCCCGATCAAACGGGCATCAGCAGGGCGAACGAACGGCTGCACCAAGCGGTTGCGGACGTTTAGGAGCGTTTGCCCGGGTCGGTCGGCTTATCGCCGCGAATTGAACCTTCCAGCAGCGACTGCCGGCCGCTAAAGCCCGTGGACAGTTCGTGCCAAAAGGCGATTTCGCCTTCGCCGAGCTTCCAGCACAAGTAGGCCTCGCGGCCGTCGATTTGCGTCAGGAAGTCGACCAGACCGGCGACGGGATCCTTGAGTTCAACGCCCAGGCGACGCAGTTCGTCGCCAAATTCGTTGAGGCGGTCGTTGTCCTTTTCGATCTCGTCCTCGATTTGTTGCACTTCCTCGTCGTACGTGTCGTCGTCGCGACGGTGGCCGGGTGCCTGGCGAACCCTCGCCAGCCGGTCCCGGCGTTCCTGCACGTCGTTGAAAAGGTTGACGATGTCGTCGACGATCGCCCGCACAAGGGGCAGCATGGCATTCGCTTCGGCAACGGTGAAATATTTCTTGGCCGCTGTTGTATTCATGGCCTGGACCTCATGGTTGTCGACGGGTTTTGCCCGGCCGACTCCGTCAATGTTCAGAAGCCGACTCAAATTGAAACGGACTCGGCTCTCCCTGAACCCACACTGGCTCGTACAACACCTTGGATTCCGACACCACGGTCGGATTCAGTGTCGCCTGGCCCCAAGCGACCTCCAACGGAAGTTTGGCGTAATCGACGATGCAGCCATCCCGGCTGTAACAGCTCAAATCAAAATTCGAACCCATGAAGATGCAATCGACCGGACACGGCTCGACGCACAAGGCGCAAAACATGCACTTCGTATAATCGATCGTGAATCCGTCGATCCGAAAGCCCTTTCCGACCGGGGCCTTCACTTTTTCGATATAAATGCAGTCAACCGGGCAGGCGACCGCACATTTTTCGCAACCGATACAAGTTGTCAGATCAAAGCGGTGAAAACCTCGATACCGCGCTTTGACGGGCACGGGCACTTCCGGGTATTCGAAAACCTCGGTGAACGTCCGCCGCCGGTAGGTCTTTCCCATGATTCCAAGGGTCACGAACAACCCTTGAATCACCGTAGAGATGGCCACCCAGACGTTGCGAAACCACTGGATCATGCGACGCTCACCGCCCGTCTCAATGGGATCCGACCGTACCGCTGCCCCCTTGGTTCGGTCGACCTTTTTGTCT
>CAYWOV010000140.1:0-6930 GCA_964459965.1 uncultured Planctomycetaceae bacterium
TTTCGCTGCTTTCGTCCGCCACACCGACAAGCTGCGGCAGCTTGCGGCCGTTGATGATGTCGCCGATCACCGTCAGCAACGGCCCCGTCTCAACGCCAAACGGCAATGAGGTGACCGCAAGCCGGTTGGCGGACTCCGATTTGCGTTCCTTTTCCAGCTTCCATTCGCCCCGGACCTTGAACGAGCCACGGCCTTCCTCGTAGGCCTCGCGGATCGCCTTGCGGTCGGTCACGATTCGCCCGCCAAGCGGGAAGTCGGGCCCTTTCACGAACCTCATCAGCTGTGCGACCGTGGCATCCGGCTCGCCAATCAGATGCACGCAGGCTTTCACCACTTCACCCAGATTATGAGGTGGAATGTTCGTGGCCATGCCGACGGCGATGCCCTGCGTGCCATTGACCAGCAAATTCGGAAACCGCGCCGGCAGAACGACTGGCTCTTCCTTGGCCGCGTCGTAAGTTGGCCGCATGTCGACCGTTTCGGCACGCAGCTCGCTCATGAGCTGTTCGGCGATCGCCGTCAGCTTGACCTCCGTATAGCGGGCGGCGGCGGCGGGAAGGCCGATGATCGAGCCGAAGTTTCCCTGGCCGATAACCAGCGGATACCGCAGGCTGAAGTTCTGGGCCAGCCGAACGAGCGTTTCGTAGACCGATGCTTCGCCGTGCGGGTGATAGTTTCCCGTCGTGTCGCCGCAAACCTTTGCGCTCTTTCGGGTTTTGGCGTCCGCCGTGAGCCGCAGCTCATGATACATCACGTACAGGATGCGTCGCTGAACGGGTTTCAGGCCGTCGCGGACATCCGGCAAGGCGCGCGAGGTGATGACCGAAAGCGCGTAATTGAGGTATCGGCGGCGAGTTTCCTGGCTCAGCGAGACATATTCGACCCGATCGTTGCCGTTCGAGCCGTTCAGTTCTTTTCCATTCTCAGTCGGCAATCCATTCGCCGCCGACTTAGGTGCCTTCTTCGACAAAGGGTCCTCCCTGGGTTGCCCACAGACGGCCGTCCGTGGGCTTTCCAGCGCTGTTAAGGGCGGGAAGTTGGCCGGATTCTAGCGACGAGTGTAGCGGATTTACAGAGTATTCCGGTTGTGACGCTTGCAAGGCGTGTCGATTCCTCAAGCACGATCCAACCACTCGTCATCATCGGAATGACTGATTCCCACGATTCGCTCCGCCCGAAACATGTTACTGCTTATTTGAGAATAACCCGCTTCCGCGTGAAGGCCGGTCGGCCCGGGGGTGGGTGGCTGAAGACAGAGGTCGGACTGCAATCTGTTCCAGGGAGGGGACACGATGGCTCGAACCAAGTTCCGGGCGGCCGCGTGCACGGTCATTCTTTCGGCATGGTCGTTCAGTGCCGCACTAGGCCAAACAACGCTGCCCCAAACTGACGGAACCCAGACGAATCCGCCGGCGGCCGCGCCACAAGCGCAGGCCAATGGAAAACCGGTCGAACAAGCGGGCTTTCACCCCGGTGTGATTGTCCATCATCCCGGCCCGGTGCCGTCGCCCAATTATTTGCCGCCCTACGCGCCCGGCATCATGCCGTGCCAGTATCCGTCGTTGAACGCACCGCTTTACCCTTGCCCGGTTCCTAATGTTCCGTACCAATGCGGCGGGGCACTGATCACGAACCAGGCGTTTGACCCCCACGAATATCTTTATCCACACACTTACCGATCCATCTACCCGCCGTATTACTACGAAGTGCACGGGGGTTGGAAACTCTTCCCGTGGGGCGTGTGGCAAAGCGAGCAATGGCGGCTGCGCGGCACGGTCGTGACGGTGAAATACAGTTCGTCGATCGGACTGTTCAGCGGCTACGTCCCGCCGGCCTTGAATACCTTGAACGTTGTCCGTCCGCATACCTGGGACGCGACGGGCCGCTACTAAGGAACGAGAAGCACGCAACCCCGCATGATTGCGTGGAGAGTTCGGCCGCCGCGGGCCTCGCTTTCCCGTGTCATCCCTGCTTCGGATTTCCTGGTTCGCGTCCGTCGGTCTCGAAGATCGGACCCAAGCCTGAGAGAACGGCAATGCTGCGCGACATTTATAAAGTCTCCCGATCGATCACGGCCCTCGCACTCGTGGCGCTCGTCGCCACGAGTGCGGCCCGCGGGGCCGACACCCTGGCAGAACGATATCGCATGCAGCGGTATTACCACTGCTGCTACGGGCCGAGTTGCTACTGCCCCTATTGCCCGCCCAACAGCTATGTGAAGCGGATGAATTGGGGCCGCACAGTACCCTGCGGCTGCGAGGATTGCGAGGAAAAGGAAGCCTGGTATCGGCATTGCTGCTGCGGCACGTGCCTCGTACCGGGAAGCAAACCGCCCTGCAAGTGTCTCGACATTTGCCTGTACCACGTCATCTTTCCGATGAGTCCCTGGTACTCCAACCCGCGCGACGGAATTTGCTACCCCGCTTTCGGATCGAAGTCACCCTCGTGCGTTCCTGAGAACGACTAAACGATTTACACATAGACAATGACCCATCAACTGTTCAGGAAGCTTGTCATGCTCACACGGACGCCAATCGCCCGTCTCGCGCCGACCGCACGGCGCCTGTTGGGAGTCAACGCGTGGAAAACGCACGCGGCCATTCTGTTGTCTCTGACGATGGGAGCGGCCGCGACAGCCGACGATGCGGTCGGGGTCGTCCGCATCAACGACGAAAAACCTGCTGCAGCTCCCAGCGTTGGCGGTGCGCCTGCCGCACCATCTGCAGCGCCTGCGGCGTCTTCCGCTCCTGTCGTAGGTGCCGCTGCGACTTGTGATCACGGCGGGTGCCCACCTGCGCGTCAGGGCCTCCTCGGCCGCTGCTGCCTTTGCAACAGCGGTTGCGGATGGCGGTTCCTCGACGCCCATTGCTACTGCATGACCTATGCGTACAACCCGTGGTACACCGATTGCCGGGATGGCCGCGTCTACGCTGCCTATGGATGGGGCGCGCCGATGACCGTGCCGCTCGCGCCGACAGTGACCAATCAACACAACTACGGGTGGGGCATTCCGTCCAGTCGGTTGACGCCGATTTCGCGGGTCGCTCCGCAACCGGGCGCTTTGACCGGCGTCTTGGCTCCTTACTAACCGTAAACACCCCACCCCGAATCGGGCTGACCCTTAACCGAACACAACCTACAGAGTTCAGGAATCTCGCGATGAACCGTGGAACAATAAAAGGCTGGACGGCGATGACCCTCCTGGGCTTGCTCGCGGGAGCGGCCAACGCCGACGACGAGGCGGTTCGAATTTCGGACAGCCCGCCGCCGGGTATGAAGGCCGACCTCGTGCAAGGGACCGCCGCCCCGTCCGTCCCCGTGACCGCCGCACCCGCATCAGCGGAGTGCGACAACGGCACGGTCGAGGGGGGCGTCGGCGTAGGAATCGGCGGGGCCGTGGGCATCTACCGCATCGGTGATAGCCTGCGGAACATCATCGCCTACAACCCGGCCCGCGGCTTCCGGCCACCCACAACGGTGCCGATCGAACGCGAGGCGATCATGTACAACAACTACTGGCCGGCCAAATGGTACGGCCAGCCGGGTTGGAAGCTCGCGCCGTCGTACCCGATGGTTTACATGCCGACCGACACGACCCAGCTCGGCGTGTATTACGCCCGCGTTCCCCAGTGGCAGCCGAATCCGCGGATGTATCCGCAACCGCCGCGGCCCGATCAATGGAATCGCCGCGTCGTTTCCGCCGATCTGGCGGGGGGGGGCGGCTGTTACGGCGGCGTGCCGACAGGGTACACACAACCGACCCCGGCTGGTTCGCCGACGCCCGACACGATGGGCGCTCCGGTGACGCAGCCTGCGCCGAGCGGTCAGCCGGCTCCGCAAATGATGACGATCCCGCCGGCCCCGAAGATGGCGCCTCCGCCGGCGCCCCAGGGCAACTGAATCAGCATATGATTGGTTGACCCCTCCCCGACGAGCAGCGGAGCCCGACCCTCCGCTGCTTTTTTGTTTTCGAACCCGCCTCCGCGGCCGGCAAATCTGTGTCCTCAATCCAATACGGGGACCGCAAACCCGCCTATTTCCAAATCCCCGCGGCCGCTACGATAGAGGATTGAAGACCGCAAGGGCCCCAGCGCCGGGAGAGGTGTCTTGCTCGCCACTCATCACTCGTCACTCTCCACTCGCACGCGGTGGATTCTTCCCGCCCTTGTCTTCTGCTCATGCCTCGGCTGCGACCAATGGACAAAGAGGCTTGCCACCGAACACTTGAAGGAGACCGCGCCGACTCCGTATCTGGGCGACACGCTGCGGATTCAATACGCCGAAAATCCCGGCGCGTTCTTGGGCGCCGGCGGCGGGCTTCCAGCCCAACAGCGGTTCTGGCTTTTGGTCGTGATGAACGCAGTGGTCCTGATTGCGATCCCAGCCGTCCTGGCCGCCCGGCGCGATCTGGGCCGCCCGCAAATGGTGGCCATCGCCCTGCTGTTGGCAGGCGGCATCGGCAACCTGCTCGATCGGGTTTTTCACGGCGGCCTGGTCATCGACTTCCTCAACATGGGCATCGGCCCGCTCCGGACGGGCATCTTCAACGTGGCCGACATGGCCATCATGGCCGGCTTCGCCCTTTTGATCCTGCAACCGCGCACTAAGGTGGAAGCAGCGAATAGCGGTGAGCCAGTCGCGTAGGTTATGCTTTTGGCATAACTCTTCTGCGCACGACGCGCGTTGCGACACAGCGTTATGCTGAGGCATAACCGACAAACAACCCGCGTCGATCATGCCTGACCCACCTCCCCCCAAGCGACAACCAGCATCGCTCAAACCGGCTGAAACTCCGTCGACAGGCGATAAGCAAAAAGTTCCGCCATACGCGGAACTGCATTGCCGGACGAATTTCTCATTCCTCGAAGGGGCATCCCATCCCGACGAACTCGTGCAGCGGGCGGCCGAGTTGGGTTATCGGGCACTGGCCATCACGGATCGCAACAGCCTGGCGGGGGTGGTGCGGGCACACGTTGCGGCAAAGGAGATTGGTCTCAAGCTCCTGATCGGGGCGGAGATCACTCTGGTCGATGCACCGCCCGTTGTCGTTTTAACGACCGATCGCGCCTCGTACGGCCGCCTGTCGCGGGTCATTACGCGAGGCCGCCGCAACGCGGAAAAAGGTTCGTGCCGGCTGACTTTCGACGATCTGGCCGAGCATGCCGACGGCTTGCTCGCTTGCGTTGTTTCGCGAGACGGTAGCGACGAACCGCTGGAAACGTCGCTGTCGCGTTATCGCGATCTCTTCGGCGATCGTTGCTATCTGCTCGCGGAGCTGCACTGCGGGCCGGACGATCGCGGGCACCTCGGGCGGCTGATCCACGACGCAAAACAAGCGAACGTGCCGCTCGTCGCGGCCAACGATGTCCATTACCACGATCCTTCTCGTCAAATTCTGCAAGACGTGCTGACGGCGACGCGCCACGGTTGCAGCGTGGCCGAATTGGGCCACCGGCGATTTCCCAACGCCGAGCGCCATCTGCGTTCGCCCACCGACATGTTGCGAATCTTTCCCGAGTGTCCCGAGGCCGTTTTGCGCAGCGTCGAAGTAGCCAATCGCTGCACGTTCTCGCTCGACGAGCTGCGCTACGAATACCCCGAGGAGCTTTGTCCGGCCGGGCTGACTCCACTCGAACATCTGACCCGCCTGACCTGGAACGGTGCACGCTGGCGCTATCCGCACGGGATTCCGGACAAGACGCGCGAACTCTTGGAACACGAACTGCGGTTGATCGAGGAACTGCATTACGAGGCCTATTTCCTCACGGTTTGGGATCTCGTGACATTCGCGAGGGGGCGGGACATCCTCTGCCAGGGGCGCGGGTCCGCGGCCAACTCGGCCGTGTGCTATTGCCTGGGCGTGACGTCGGTCGACCCGGATCGCATTGACGTCTTGTTCGAGCGGTTCTTGAGCAAAGAGCGCAACGAAGCGCCCGACATCGACATCGATTTCGAGCACGAGCGGCGCGAGGAAGTGATCCAGTACGTTTACGAGAAATATGGCCGCGAACGGGCCGGCATGACGGCGACGGTGATTACGTACCGGCCGCGCTCGGCCGTCCGCGACGTCGGCAAGGCGCTCGGCTTCTCGCTCGCAGAGGTCGACGCGCTCGCCAAATCGCTTGAGAACTACAACGAGAACGAAAGGCTCGCCGGCCGCTTTCGCGAATCGGGCTTCGACCCCACCACGCGGACCGCCCGCCAGCTGCGTGCGCTGGTGCAAGAGATCCTCGGCTTTCCGCGGCACTTGTCGCAGCACACGGGCGGCATGGTGCTGACACAGAAACCACTGTGTGAAATCGTCCCCATCGAAAACGCCTCGATGCCCGGGCGAACCGTCATCGAATGGGACAAGGACGATCTCGACGCCCTTGGAATTCTCAAAGTCGATTGCCTGGCGCTCGGCATGCTCACCGCGATCCGCAAGGGCTTCGACCTCATTGAGCGGCATCACGGCCAAAGATTGACGCTGGCGACAATCCCCGCGGAGGACCCCGGCGTTTACCAGATGATCCAAAACGCCGACACGCTGGGCGTCTTTCAAATCGAGAGCCGGGCTCAGATGGCCATGCTGCCGCGGCTGAAGCCGGAGTGCTTTTACGATCTGGTCATCGAAGTGGCCATCGTCCGGCCGGGCCCGATCCAGGGCGAGATGGTGCACCCGTATCTGCGGCGGCGAGCCGGCGAGGAGAGCGTCGATTATCCGAACGAACGTATCCGCGACGTGCTGAAGAAAACGCTCGGCGTTCCCCTGTTCCAGGAGCAGGCGATGAAGCTCGCCATCGTCGCGGCCGGCTTCACACCGGGCGAAGCCGACCAGCTCCGCCGTGCAATGGGCGCCTGGCGAAAATCGGGTGTGATGGACCGCTTTCGTCAAAAGCTGCTCGACGGCATGGCGGCCAACGGCTACCAGGCCGAGTTCGCCGAACG
>CAYWOV010000141.1:0-6923 GCA_964459965.1 uncultured Planctomycetaceae bacterium
GCTGATTATTTAGCGTTCATAAGAAAGAGAACG
The DNA here is from genome assembly GCA_964459965.1 of uncultured Planctomycetaceae bacterium. GTDB lineage: Bacteria > Planctomycetota > Planctomycetia > Planctomycetales > Planctomycetaceae > DASPSM01. The sequence goes on from CAYWOV010000141.1 coordinate 34, forward strand.
CAGCCCGGTTTCCAACGGATCATTTCAATCCGTGTGCACAAAACCGCAAATCGCGACAAACTTTGATTCTACTGGCAGTTGGAAGAGGCTGCCAACGCACGAGCGAACACGCCTGGTGGGAGATGGAGCCGGATGCGACGTATTTCACGATCACGGCAACGGCTTTGGGCGCAGATTTGCGTCTTGGCCATTTCAATTGGCGGAGTCCGAGGCGCCGGCGGCGAATTGGGTGCGGCTGATCAGTCAGGAAGTAAATCGCTCGCCCTGCATTTGCGGAAGCGAATTGAAACAAAACCAGACAGCGGCCGCTTTCACGCGATCACCGAAAATATCGACTGGGATCCGGCCAAGACGGCGATTGTCGTCTGCGACATGTGGAATCAGCATTGGTGCCGCGGTGCCACAAGCCGCGTGGCCGAAATGGCTCCTCGGATGAACGATGTGCTCAACGCGGCCCGCAAGCAGGGCGTTCTCATCATTCATTGCCCCAGCAGCACAATGAAATATTATGCCGGTACTCCACAGCGGCAGCTGGCCGAACGAGCGGCTCCCGTTTCGACAAAAACGCCTCTCAAGACCGGCTGCGGCCTGGATAAACATCGCGAGAGTGGCCTGCCGATCGACGATTCTGACGGGGGCTGTGACTGCAATCCTCCCTGCAAACAGGGCAGTCCCTGGACGCACGAGATCGACGCGCTCCACATCGCACCTGGGGACGCCATCACCGACAGCATCGAAGCAATTTATTTGCTCCGCGAGCGGGGCATCGAAAACGTCATCGTGATGGGCGTCCACACGAATATGTGTGTTTTGGGCCGCCCGTTTTCGATTCGTCAGCTGGTCTATCAGGGATTTAACGTCGTTTTGATGCGCGACATGACTGACACGATGTACAACTCGCGATCAAAACCGTTCGTCAGCCATTTCACGGGAACGGACCTGGTCGTCGAGCACATCGAAAAGCACTGGTGCCCGACGATCGCCAGTACGGATTTTCTGGGCGGACATGAGTTTCGTTTCTCTGAAGATCATCGGCCCCGTTTGGCCATCCTCATTGCGGAGCCGGAATACGACACGAGCCGCACGCTGCCCGACTTTGCCGCCAAGGAGCTGGGAAAGGATTTTCGCGTCAGTCTGATTTTCGGAGGCGAGACCGATCGCGCCGATATCCCTGGAATCGAGAGCTTAGACGACGCCGACGTCTTGCTTGTCAGCGTGCGACGCCGGCCGCTCAAACCCGAACAAATGAAGGTTCTTCACGACTGGATTGCGAAGGGGAAACCGGTGGTCGGCATCCGCACCGCGTGCCATGCGTTCTCATTGCGAGGCAAACAGCCAACGCCGCCGCTGCAGACTTGGGAGTCTTGGGATCCCGAAGTCTTCGGCGGCCATTACACGAATCATCACGGCAAGAGTGAGAAAACCTCGGTTCAAATTCCTTCCACCGCGACCTCGAATCCGATCCTGCAAGGGATCGATGCCGCGGCGCTTGCAGGGAATGGATCGCTGTATTTGGTGAGTCCCTTGGCGAAAGGCGCGGAGCCGCTGTTGGTCGGCACCATTCCTGGAAAACCGTCCGAGCCGGTCGCTTGGACTTTCATTCGGGCCGACCGCGGCAAGTCGTTTTATACATCGCTTGGCCATCCCGACGATTTCGCGGAACCGGAGTTCCGCAAACTGCTGGTTAACGCGCTTCGTTGGGCGTCAACACCGTAACCTCTCCTCCTCCGTTTGCAACCCGCCTCAATTCGGCCATCGCGCAGTCGAGTGTTTTTCCATGCGTAAATTCACTTCCGGCATTTTCACGGTCGTCGTGATGTCGCAAGTCGCTTTCGCCGCTACGCCGACGATGCCGAAAACGACTGCCGCCGCGGACGCGCGCAAAACCCCGATCGAGATGTCGCGGGCAAAGCCACTCACGCCCGACGAATCGCTCCGGGCGTTCCGCGTCCCCAGCGATCTCGAAGTGGAGCAGGTTCTCGCGGAGCCGGACGTGCAGCAGCCGCTCTTCGTCGATTGGGACGAGCGGGGACGGATGTGGGTCGTCGAATACCGGCAGTATCCGTATCCTGCCGGCCTAAAAATGGTCAGCCGCGACGAGTATTGGCGGGCGGTTTACGACAAAGTTCCCGCCCCTCCGCCGCACGGAGCCCGGGGGCTTGATCGGATCACGATCCATGAGGACACCGACGGTGACGGTCAATACGACAAGCACACGACATTTATCGACGGACTTAATATCGTCACGTCGTTTGCCATCGCGGCGGACGGCGTTTGGGTGCTGAATCCACCTTATCTTCTATTCTATCCCGATCGCAATCACGACGACGTGCCGGACGGCGACCCGGAAGTCCATCTACAGGGATTCGGGTTGGAGGACACGCACTCCGTCGTCAACAGCTTGCAATGGGGCCCCGATGGCTGGCTTTATGCCTGCCAAGGCAGCACCGTTTCGGGCCATGCGACTCGGCCCGGGCTCGACAAAAATCCCGTGCATTCCATGGGCCAGCTCATCTGGCGCTATCAGCCGAAAACGCGGCAGTACGAAATCTTCGCCGAAGGTGGCGGCAACGCGTTCGGCCTGGAGATCGATTCCAAGGGCCGAATTTTTTCCGGCCACAACGGTGGCGACACGCGCGGCTTTCATTATGTGCAGGGCGGTTACTATCAAAAGGGCTTCCAGAAGCACGGCCCGCTCTCGAATCCCTACGCGTTCGGATATTTCCCCGCGATGGCTCATCACTCGGTGCCGCGGTTCACGCATAAGTTCATCATTTACGACGACGTGGCCCTTCCGCGGGCTTATCCGGGCAAATTCTTCGGGGTCGAACCGCTGCAGGGAAATCTCGTTTATGGGCAGATCGAGCGCGACGGCTCGTCGTTCAAGACGAAGGACTTGGGTCGGCCCGTGGCGACCTCTGATTCCTGGTTCCGGCCGGTTAACCTGACGACCGGCCCCGACGGGGCGATTTATTTTTGCGATCTTTACGAGCCCAAGATCTCACACCGTGAACATTTCTCAGGAACAATCAGCAAAGACACGGGACGCATCTATCGGCTGCGGGCAAAAGGCGCGAAGCATCAGCCTCCCGTAAATCTTGGACGCAAGTCCACAGCCGAGTTGGTCGCCCTGCTCAGCGATTCCAACCGTTGGACGCGGCGCACGGCATTGCGACTTCTCGGAGATCGCAAGGACAGGACGGCATTGGCTCCGCTGCTGAATCGCGTGTCGCAGCCGGACGGGGCCGTTGCGCTCGAATCACTTTGGGCGTTGTACCGGATGGGCCTTTTCGACGAAGGCACCGCTTTAGCGAGTCTCAAGCATTCTGATCCCGACGTCCGACTCTGGACGGTCCGCCTGCTTTGCGATGAAAAAACTGTGTCTCGCAAAGTTGCCGCGGCACTCGTGCAATTGTGTGCTGGGGAGAAAAACGTCGACGTGCTCAGTCAGCTTGCCTGCTCCGCCCGTCGGATTCCCGCATCGGATGGTCTGCCGATGCTTCGGCACCTTGCCGCGCACGACGCCGTCGCGGGCGACATTCATATCCCGCTCCTTATTTGGTGGGGGATCGAGGCCAAGGCAGAGTCGGACCGCGACGCCGTGTTGGCGCTCTTCAGCGACCCGGCATTTTGGCGGCGTCCCGTCGTCCGCAAATTTCTCGTCGAGCGGATTCTCGAGCGATGCGCGGCGGCAGGCGGCCGGGCCAATATGATGTCGTGCGTCTGGCTTTTCCGTCATTCACCGGACGCCCAGTCGACGCGACTATTGGTCAAGGGATTCGAGCAAGCATCGCGAGGCCGGCTGCTCGAGGGTTTGCCCCCGGAGTTGATCGATATTTTGGCCAAAGATGGCGGCGACTCGCTGCCCTTGGGCGTACGGCAGGGCAAACCGGAAGCCGTCGCCAGGGCGCTTCGCGTTGTTGCCGATCGCAAGGCAGACATCAAAGTGCGGCTGCAATTGGTCGAGACCTTCGGCGAAGTGAGTCAGCCGAGCGTGGTCCCCGTGCTCCTCGCACTCGCGGAAAGTGATCCCGACCAGAGGATCAAAACGGCCGCACTGGCGGCTCTCTGTTTGTACGACGAACCGCGGATCGGGACCGTCGTCGTCGGGCTCTATCCGCGACTCGCCGACGACGCGCAAAGCGCGGCCGAGACATTACTTTCCACACGCAAATCGTGGTCGCGAGCCTTGTTGGAAGCGGTGGATGCCGGGCACGTCGACGGGCGGCGACTGAAACCGGAAGTTGTGCGCAAGATGACCGTCCATCGCGATCCGCAGATCGCCGCACTTATTTCGCGTCATTTCCCACATATTAAAGGTGCGACGACGGCCGAAATGCAGGCGCAGATTGCCCGCTTGTCGGGCGTGCTCCGGCCGAACGCCGGCGGGGATCCCTATCAGGGGAAGCAGCTCTTCGCCAGTTCGTGTGCCAAGTGCCATGTGCTCTTCGGCGAAGGCGGCCGAATCGGCCCGGATCTCACCACTTTCAAGCGGGACGATTGGCTCAACATGCTGATTAATGTGGTTAATCCCAGCGCCGAGATCCGCGAGGGCTTCGAGCAAGTCATGATCGTGACCCATGATGGCCGTGCGGTGAGCGGACTCCGATTTGATCAGGATCCGCAAGTCCTGGTTCTCCGCGGGGTCGACGGGCAGAACATCACCATCGCGCGACGCGATATTGAAGAAACCATTCCGCAGCCCAAATCGCTCATGCCCGAAGGCCTTTTGAACGGGCTGAAGGACCAGCAAGTCCGCGACCTCTTTGCCTACCTGCGAAGCTCCCAACCGCTGGCCCTTCGTGCCCGCTAAAGTCGGGCACGTTTTGGCAGGCGGCCCGACACATGAGCCGGGTGCCAGTCTGGCAGGTCGCCGGGGGACTTTTTTGGCTTTTTTGGGGCATAAAAAAGGGGTCGACCCACCCCAAAAAACGCCATTTTGGCAGCCATGGTGCCCCTCGGTGTTTGACTGCCAAAAGCGGGCCCGTTGAGATTCGCCATCCGGAAGTTTAGGCTGATTGATTCGGGCGAAACGGGACTGGCGATTCAATCATTCTGGGAAGGAAGACCATGCGACGTGTCATCATCTGCGCGCTAGTGTTGGCGGTCGTGTCGAATACTTTTGCTCAAGATCGCAGGGAACGCAGGCGCGGGCGGCGCCGGGCCCGGCGTGCGGTTCCACAGTCGATCGCTCCACAGTTGATCGTTCCACACGATGCGAAACTCGAAGGGCCGCTCTACTCGCGCTCGGCACCCGTCAAAGGCGGTCTGACCGAAGGGCCGGCCGCCGCGCCCGATGGGAGCATCTACTTCTCCGACATTCCGACCGGTTCCGACAAAGGCATGATCCTGCGTTACGACCCCCAAACGAAGAAAACCGAAGTCTTCACCAGCGACAGCGGCAAGGCCAACGGGCTCTTTTTCGACGCAAAGGGATTTCTGATTGCCTGCGAAGGCTCCGACGAAGGCGGCCGTCGCGTGTCGAAGTGGAACTTGAAAACCAAAGAGCGAACCACCTTGGCCGACCGCTATCAGGGCAAACACTTCAACGCGCCCAACGATCTCACCATCGATCGTCAGGGGCGGATCTACTTCACCGACCCGCGCTACTCGGGGATCGAGCCGCGGGAGTTAAAGGATCGGGCCGTCTACCGCATCGACGTGGACGGAAAAATCGTCGAAGTGACGCACGATATTTCCAAGCCCAACGGCATCGCGCTCTCGCCGGACGACAAAACGCTCTACGTCCTCGATCACGACAACGGCACCGATCAGATCGACCCCAAAGGCCCGCAACCCAAACAGGGACGAATGGCGCTCGACGCGTTTCCGCTCGGAGAAGACGGCCTCGTCCACGGCGAAAAGCGGACGCTCATCGATTGGGGCAGCCAAACCGGCGGCGACGGCATGACGGTCGACGACAAGGGCAACCTGTACATCGCCGACCGCTCGGCGAAACGGCCCGGCGTGCGAATCACCGATCCACACGGCAAGGAGATCGGTTTCGTTCCCACGGGCGAGCCGGATCAGAAGCTCGATGCCGACCATCCCGGAAAGGGTTTCCCGAGCAACGTCGAGTTCGGTGTCGGCGCAGACAAGAACATGTTGTACGTGACGGTCGACACGAGTCTCTATCGGGTCCGGCTCAACGCACTTGGCTATCATCCGCAGTTCGAGAAACAGTAAGCGATTGCGACCAAAGACATCGCGCGGCGCAAAAGCGCACGGAAAGCTTTCCGTGGGCGTGTTGCGGCGCGCCGCGCTATTCGCAGTCGGATTGATGTTCTCAAGCGCGTCCCTTTGTCGAGGGGACGAGCCCAAAGCAACCGCTCCGCGCGACGCGCTCAAGACGTTCAAGATTGCGGATGGACTCGAAGCGCGACTGGTGGCCTCCGAGCCGCTGATCCGCCAGCCCCTTTCGCTGAGTTTCGACGATCGGGGCCGGCTGTGGCTCTTGCAATACATCCAGTACCCCAATCCCGAGGGGCTGAAGCCCGTCGCCGTCGACGAATTTCTGCGCACGAAATACGACCGGTGTCCCGATCCCCCGCCGAAAGGGCCGCGCGGCCACGACATCATCGCCATCCTGGAGGACACCGATGGCGACGGCGTGATGGATCGAGCCAAGCCCTTTCTCACCGGCCTCAATCTCGCTTCGGGAATGGCGCTCGGCTACGGCGGAGTGTTCGTCGTGCAGCCGCCGTACTTGCTCTTCTATCGCGACGCCAACGGCGACGACGTGCCCGACGGTGATCCAGAGGTGCTCCTCACGGGCTTCGGCATGGAGGACGCTCACGCCTTTGCCAACTCGCTCACCTGGGGCCCGGACGGCTGGCTTTACGGCGCGCAGGCCAGCACCGTCACGGCCAACATCCGCGGCATCGAATTTC
>CAYWOV010000142.1:0-6861 GCA_964459965.1 uncultured Planctomycetaceae bacterium
AATCCCCTGGCACAAACGGCCGGAGATCGCGCTCGTCACAGCCGGGGTCGAGGCCGACGTCCTCGGTGATGGGCTCGAAGAGATCGCCACAGAGGACCGGGACGCCGTACTTGCCGCATACCCACGAATCAACTTTAAGCGGGGGATTGTTCAGGCGTTCAACGATGGCTTCGCCCACAAACCGGAAACGACATTCGGGACAATGAACTCCGACGTGTTGGAGCGAACGCTCCCTGGATACCGCCGGCCCAATTTCTGCGACCTGATCGCCGCCAATCCGTTCGGCGGCTGATGTCCTTCGACGATACGGATGTGCGATCGGGTTGCCGAGTAATTCGATTGCGGATTCCGTGAAGAGTCTTTCCCGACACCAATTAAGGCAGCGTACAGATGGAATCACTGCGACGACTTCTGACGTTTCTCAGCATCCTGCTAATCCTGCTAGCCGATTTGGCGAGCGCCGCACAGCCCATCAAGTCCACGCGTGATGTCGGCCATCGCGTACGGAATATTGTTCTCGTTCATGGTGCGTGGGCGGATGGCTCGGGCTGGAAAGGTGTTTACAACATTTTGGTCAAAGATGGCTATCACGTCACCATCGTGCAGGAGCCGCTGACGTCGTTCGATCAGGATGTTGCCGCCACGAGACGTGCCCTCGCTCAACAAAATGGACCATGTATTCTTGTCGCTCACAGCTACGGAGGATCGGTAATTACTGAAGCGGGAATGGATGCGACTGTCGCCGGTCTGGTGTACGTCGCGGCTCACATGCCGGACGCTGGAGAGAGCGAGGCTGGGGACGGCAAGCGATTTCCAAGCGACCTCAGCAAGTCGACCGCGATTAGAAAGACGGCAGATGGTTTCGATTACCTGGATCCCGTGCAATTCCGAGAGTATTTCGCTGCCGACCTGACGACCGAACAAGCCGCTTTTGAGGCGCATTCGCAGGTCTTGATCGCTGATGCCAACTTCAAATCAGTAATCACCGCACCAGCATGGAGAAGCAAGCCGAGCTGGATGGTGGTAGCGGCGAAGGACAGAACCATCAACCCCGAGCTTGAGCGGTGGTACGCCGCACGGGCTAAAAGCCGCAAGGTCGAAGTGGAAGGCGCGAGCCATTCCGTCTACGTATCGCATCCTAAAGAAGTTGCGACAGTGATTGAGGAAGCGGCAACGGCATCGCAAAAGTAGCTGTGCCCGACCATTTTCGGAGTGTGACGGCCGGGCCGCAAACGGGAAGATGAAGATGCTGCACGTCATCCTCGACGCCACGGTACCGGTCTTCTTTGTACTAACGGCGGGATACCTCGCGGGCTGGACGCACTATATCGACAACCACCGTGTGGCCGAACTGAATTCGCTTGTGATGGACTTTGCGCTTCCGGCATCGCTGTTCGTCGCAATGGTTCAGACACCTCGTTCCCAGCTGCTGCAGGCGAGTGCTCTCGTGGGAGTGCTTGGGATATCGATGCTGGTAATCTACGGCTTTAGCTTTGTAATGCAGCGGAGCTTATTCAAGTCAGACGCGCGCGAAGCTGCGGTCATGTCGCTGACAACGGCGTTTCCCAATTTGGCTTCTGCGGGCGTGCCCGTGATTGGTTCGGTCTTTGGTGCGGGGAATACGGTCTCCGTCGCCATCGCGCTCGCGCTCGGGTCAATTGTGCTGTCGCCGCTGACCCTGGTTTTACTAGAGGCCGATCGTGGGACAGAACGGGACGCTCCGGCTGCTCGGCGTATCGCCTACGCAATCGGCAAATCGTTTCTGAAGCCGGTCGTTATCGCGCCATTTATTGGCATGGTTCTCACGCTCTGCCATGTTATGGTGCCGAGTCTTCTGGATTCTTCGCTAACACTCATCGGTGTCAGCACCGGCGGCGTGGCCCTGTTCCTGACAGGCTTAATCCTGTCGTCGCAGCCATTCAAGCTGAACGGCGTCGTTGCATCGGGAACACTGCTGAAGAACTTCATCCAACCTCTGCTTGCGGCGGCCCTTGTGATGGCGCTGGCAGCGCCACCATTGATCGGTCGCGAGGCGATCATTCTCAGCGCGGTTCCATCGGGTTTCTTTGGAATTCTATTCAGCCTTCGCTATGGGGTCGCGTCTGACAATATCGGTTCCGCCTTGATTGCGTCGACGATTCTGAGTGCCGCCACCATTCCGGCCGCCATCCTGTTGACCGTGGGGACGCATTAGAAAGGAGATCGCCTTGCCGTCGCTACGGCGTTGGTCACGTCAGTCCTTGGAAGAGGCCTTCCGCTGCCGACTTTGAGATGCCCACGCACGACAGCAACCCCTAAGCGGCGACGTCGCGTTGGGGAAACGGAGGTAGATTTCGGCGGCGTCAGCCCAGCGTTTGCGTTCGAGATTGTGTCGGGCTTGTTCGAGCCCCCCGACCGAATCGCCCGATGCGAGCGTCTTCACCTGGCCCCAGAGGTTCTGCCACGCTTTTCGCTCCGCTTCGGGCAATCGGCTGAGGGCGGCTGACGTGCGAACGCAATCAAGGTCCGCGCACTGCTTCCAGGCCCGCACGACTCGGGCCACTTGCGCTCGATTCCGGACTTGCTGAGTCCGATCGAGTTTCTCCTATCCGGCGTAATCGACTGTCAGCCATTGCAGGGCGCGGTGGCGCAGCTCGGCCTTTTGCTTGTCGTCGTGTTTGCCCGCATCCCCCCCGAGCCCGCACCCCCCCAGAGCGGCCGCGCAGGCCGCGTGATAGCGATGCAAGGCGTTCCGATCGTCAGCGAGCGCAGGCTTCTTGGCGAATGCCAAGTCGTAAAGGTGTGCGGACGCCGCCGCCTGTCGCCGGTATTTGATAGAGCCACTCTGCGAGCACCACTTGCGTGGCAAGGTCGTCTGGCGGCTCCCCCCCGAAAGCCTTTCGTTCGCCAACGGGGCGAGCGTCCGGCAAATCTCCAGTTGCCTTTCCAGGATCACGCGTCGAAGCTCGTCGAGGGAGGGCAATCCGAGAGCAGCCTGGGCGGCCTCCTGTCCCTCCGCGAAACGCCCGACACAAAGCAAGGACTTTGGAAGGGCCAGCATGGCGTTGACGTATCGACCGTCCAAATCTTTGTCGTCGACCTGCTTCTTGCTGGGACGGAGCTCGCGGATCACGCATTGAAACTCTGGGATCGCTTCCTGGTGCCTGCCGACCTCGGCGAGAGCGCTGCCCAAGCCGTTGTGCGCAGTGAGCTGGGACGGCCTAAGCCGGATGGTTTCCTTGAACACCGGGATGGCCTCGTCCCAGCGTCGCGCCGAGCCCGCAATCAGTTCGTCGTCGTGTGTGAGAGTCGCAGGTATAGGGCGTGGTCCCCCGTCACATTCACGACACGAGCAAGCAGTGTGTTCCAACCCGCTTCGAGTGCCGCCGGAACGGCCTCCGCATCGGGCACGGCGGTCCGTTCGTGTAACGATTCATGGATCTGCTTGCCGTTCAGCCACAGCCGAACCTGGTCGTCCGAGCCAAGCAAGATGGACACTTGCTGCTGGCGCGGAGAATAGATCCGCAGCAGTGCGTACGCTGAGATGTGTTCAGCATGGGAAAACAGGGCGCCCAAGTTCACGAAGCCGCACGCGTTGATCGGCACCCGCTCCCACCGCGGCGCTGCATCACTTTCAACGCCTCCAGCGGGAAGTTCGTCGGGAAACGGGCTGCTTTCAGGAGGATAGTGCCCCTTCAGATCCTCGGGATAAGGTCCCGCGACCCACCAGCCCAGCGTAACCCAGTGATTCCGCGGGTCGAGACTGCAATGCTTCTGGAAATCTACGGCTGCCTGGTTCCAGTTGCCGGCCGCTGCGTCAATCTCCCCGCGCAGCCGCCAGTCCGCGACATTTTTGGCATCGGCGACGAGCCTGCGGTCCAACACGAATAAATATTGCGGCGCCCGCCCGGCCACGTAACCGGTGGTGGCATCATTCACGACGATCGTTTGGTCGTCTCCGCCGGAAACGATGACCAGCCCGTCCGGGCTCCAGGCCAGCGACTTCATTTGATTGGCGTAGCCCCGCAGGGTCAGCGTTTCGCTGCCTGTGGCGGTGTCCCAAATCTTGACGGTTCCATCCCAACTCGACGAGGCCAGCCGCGTGCCGTCCCCGTTCCAGGCCGCAGAGGTCGCTTGAGCCGTGTGCCCGCGTAGAGTGAACTTGAGCTTGCCCGTGGTCGCGTTCCAGATCTTGAGCTCGCCGTCGAAACCAGCCGACGCCAACCACTCTCCATCTCGGCTCCAGGCCACTGCGTTCACTTCGGCGAGGTGTCCTCGAAGGCAAAGAGTTTGCCGGCCCGTCTCCGCCTCCCAGACTCTGACCGTCCTGTCCCAGGAGGCACTCGCCAAGCGCTTGGCATCTGGGCTCCACATGACGCCATCGACAATGTGGTCATGTCCGCGACAGATTTGCACCGGCTTTCCAGAGAGCGTGTCCCAAATTCGCATGGTCTTGTCGCGGCTTGCCGACGCCAGTCGTGTGCCGTCTGGACTCCAGGAAACCGACGTGACGAAATGTGTGTGCCCACGAAGGGAGTTTGTCTCTAGGCGGCGAGCCGCGTCCCAGATGCGGACTGTTTGGTCCTCGCCGCCCGAAGCCAAGCGCTTTCCGTCCGGACTCCAGGTCACCGAAAACACTGGGCCGCGATGTCCGCGGAGGACGAACAGCTCCTTGACCGGGCTCCTGTCCCAGACCGCGATTTTCTCATTGCGGCACCAGGCAAAACGTTGACCGTCGGGTCGCCATGCCAGCGATTCGACAGGGCGTCCCCCGCCGTGCAAGACGAGTGTTTCCGGGCCGGCGGACGCATCCCAAATCTTGACCATCGCGTCGTTCGCAGCCGAGGCCAGCCGCTTGCCGTCAGGGCTCCATGCCACCGCCGTACATCGATCGGTGTGTCCACGCAGGGTGAATGCCTCTTGGCCACCGGTGCCGGGCCAGACCTTCACGGTGCGGTCATCGCTTGCTGTTACCAGGCGCGTCCCGTCGGGACTCCACGCCACCGAGACAACACTTTGGGCATGTCCCCGCAGAGTCAAGAGTTCCTTGCCCGAGGACGCTTCCCAAACCTTGGTGGTGCCGTCGTTACTGGCCGAAGCCAACCTTTCCCCGTTCGGGTTCCATGCGACCGAATTCACCCAGTTGAGATGCCCGCGCAGCGTGGACGACTCCTTGCCATTCAACGGGTCCCAAAGCCGGACCGTGCTATCCTCGCTGGCAGAGGCAACTCGCTTGCCGTCGGGACTCCATGCCACGCCAAAAACCTGTCCGCCGTGACCGCGCAAAACCGAGACGTTCTTGCCATTGGCAGCGTCCCAGACATGAATCGTCTTGTCCTCGCCGCCGGAAGCCAGCCACTTTCCGTCGGGGCTCCACGCCACCGCGAAAACCGCTCCCGCGTGCCCCCGGTACGAGACCACTTGCTTGCCATTCGCAGTGTCCCAGACTCGGGCGGTCCCATTCCAGTCGGCGGAAGCCAGTCGCGTCCCGTCCGGGCTCCAAGCAACCGATCGGACTGCGCTTTGGGAACCTCGCAAGAGGCGCAGCCCCTGTCCGTCGGCCGCGTCCCAGAGCTGGATCACGCCGCGCGCATCCGCTGATGCCACGCGCCGACCATCGGGGCTCCACGCCACCGCCAGGGCGCTGCCTCCGTGTCCCCCAAAGGTCAGCAGATCGCGATGGCACAGGCCGTTCAGGTAATACCACTCCCAGTTGCGAAGATCAGGCCGGTCTTTCCCTGCGACGGCGAGCAGTTCCCCGACACGGGAAATGCCACTGGGAGAAGTCGCCGCCTGCCCGGCTAAATTCATCTCCGCGATGTACAAGTTGCGGCCCAGGGCCTCGCGTTGCGTCTCGGCTAGTTGACGCAGGCCGGCCTCGCGTCGTTCGGCACCGACGGCTTCCGCCCGCGCCGCTTCCTTCTCGTCCGCTAGGTTCCCTTTCTCTCGGGCCAACCTTTGGAAATAGACAGCGGCCGCCAGAGATCCCACCGCAAGAAACAAGAGCAGCAGGGCCACTCCCAGCAGGGCTGCCGACAAGCCCTTGTTCCTTTGTGCCCAGCGCAGGCCACGCTCTCCCCATCCCACAGGGCGCGCCAGAACCGGCTTGTTCTTCAGAAACCGTTCGAGGTCATCGGCAAGGTCCTGAGCACTGGCATAGCGGCGGCCCGGATTTTTTTCCAGGCACTTCAAGCAGATCGTCTCCAGGTCGCGCGGCACCCTGTCGTTCCAGCGCGACGGAGACGCCGGTTCGTCGGCAATCACCTGACGCTCCGTCTCACTAGGCGATTCTCCCCTGAAGGGAGGCCGACCCGTCAGCAGTTCGTAAAGCACGGCGCCCAGCGCGTAAACATCGGCCGCCGGCCCGATGGCGTCGGTCTTGCCGAGCGCTTGTTCGGGCGCCATGTAGCTGGGCGTGCCGACTCGGGCGCCCGGCAGAGTGAATTCGGATCCCCCCCGGATGGAGCGGGCCAGGCCGAAGTCCGCGATCTTGGGGACGCCGTCGGCCGTTCGCATGATGTTGGCCGGCTTAAGATCGCGATGAAGGATGCCGTTGATGTGGGCGCATTGCACGGCCCCGGCCAAAGTCGTGATCAGCTCCGCGGCCTGCCGTGGAGGCTGCGGAGTCGCCGAAAGCTGATGGGCCAGGCTCCCCCCTTCGATGAATTCCATCGTAAAGTACGGACGGCCTTCGACGTCGCCCGCGTCGTAGACTTGCACGATGTTCGGGTGCCGCAGGCCCGCGAGGGCCTCCGCCTCGCGACGAAATCGGGCCAGCTCCTGCGGAGCGGCGAAGCCGCCGGCAAGCAGCATCTTGATCGCGACCGCCCGATCGAGGGCCCGGTGCCGCGCCCTGTAGACCACGCCCATCGCGCCGCGCCC
>CAYWOV010000143.1:0-6854 GCA_964459965.1 uncultured Planctomycetaceae bacterium
GATCCGAAGGATGCCGCGCTCCGCGAGCGGGCCGACATGCTCGCGGCTCATGCGAAATTCTTCGCGAGCAACGCCGCCTGCGAGGCGGCCGATCGGGCCGTGCAGGTTTTGGGGGGACGCGGCTACTCGGAACTCTATCGTCCCGGACGCCATTGGAAGGACGTCCGCGTCTGCCGCATCTACGAGGGGACCGACGAAATCCTCAAGCTCAAGATCGCGGTGTCTTTGCTCGGCAAGGAATACGCCGCGTTTCGTTGAACCGTCCGCTAGCGAGGCGTCTGCGCCAGGTGCTTGCGGAAGGTGGACCATGAGTCGCTGACGATTTTTCGGGCCGCGCCTTGGATCAAAGAGCCGCTCAGCGCTTTGACCAAACCGCCGAGTTCTGTCACCTCGCTCGACCATTCGAGCCGCGTTCCTTCCATTTCGGGCGAGAGCTTGATCGACGTCTCGATGGTGATCGAGGCTCCGATCCCTTTGCCTTTGACGCGCATGCGGGCCGACGTGGGGCGGTTTGCTTCGAGCACGTCGAAGACCATTTGCATGCTGCCGGACAGAAATCCAAGCGGAGGCTTTACACGGCATTCCAGGTGCGTCGGCGAAAGCTTGTCCACCCGCTCCATTCCTGGCAGCGTCTTTGCCGTGATTTCAAGGTTTGTAATTTGGTCGTACACGGTCTCAACAGGCGCGTCGAAGTGCTCGAAACCAGAAAGGTTCATCGTCTCAGCCCTCTCTTCGCGTGAACTTGGGGGAAATGGCAAGACCTGTCCGGGCGCTGTGTGCAATCTGCCCGTGGCCTCTGGGTCTTTGATTGAGCGAATCGCTCGACCGGGTCGATTATTCCGATAGTGCTGGCTTTTCCGTTACCAGGCGATTGGCGCGCAATGTCTCGCAGTCTAGCGCTTGTGATTCTCGTTCCGTCGCTATTCGCGACGTCGTCGTGTTGCTGCACGGAACGGGGCCCCCACGCGGTGCGCAAGGCGTGGGCGGACTACAACACGCTGCAGTACCCTGCACTTTACCTCGAGCAGGAGGATCATTTGCCGTATCCGGCGGCGCAAGTCGCTCATTACCGCTGGATGTACGACAAGGATCCGGGCCACCAACTTGCCTGTCTGGGTACGATTCCACCGCGCGCCTGCCCGAATTGCGATCCCATTCCCCCCGGGAACGAACCGTTCGAATATGAAGTGGTCTTTCCGGCGGGAATTCCACGTCAAAACGACCAGCTCTGGGGAAACAAACTTCCAGAACCCATCAATCTGCCCGGCGGTGCCGCGCACTCCGACGCTTCGCCAGGCGGGGGAGTGCCGAATACATCGCTGCCGATTTTGCCGCAGCCACCACGGCTTGTCGAGGAACCCAAGACCTCGGGGCCGCCAACCGATCGCCCGGCAGCCGATCCGCCCGACGAACCGCGTTCGCAGAAGAGTCCTTCGCGGCTTCCGACGTTCGACCTTCCGGTGCCTCCTCCGAAGCCGATTGATGAGCACCCGGCGCCTCTCATCGGGCCGGCCGCCCAGCAAGGCCCCAATCTGAGGCTGACGACGGATCAGTCCGTCTCTTCCGATGCGGACTCGTCGCCGAGCCCAGACGCCGTGTGGCCGCGTTAAAGCGGTCCGCGACCCAGCGACGTTGGCACCGCAAAGACCGGCGGCCCGTCAAACTGCCGGAATTTGCACGAGTCGCGCGTAGTAGGTGACGGACCTGTCGCGTGCGATTTGGCTGGGCGTGTTCATTTTCCGCGACCGGATTTTCGGATCGCCCAGACGCATTTCGATCCAATGGGCCCCCGGTTTCTGCGGTCGCCAATGATGGCACCAGATCCCGTAGGCCGGGCTCGACGTCTTGGTCTGGCAAAATTGGACAGGCCCATATGTGGGCGCGTTCCCGTGCACAAAACGAATCAGCAGTTTGTCGGTCTGCTTGGGACCGCCCCAGGTAATGCCGATCACGCGATAGGCCGGCTTGCCGCCAAGCATCCAGGCTTCGACGCGAACCGGAAGTGCAACCTGGTCGATTGTGGCCGGCCGATAGTCGCGCGCCAGATTGGGCCCAACGGCTCCCGCTTGTTTGGTGGGGTCTGAGTCGTCCAGATGCAATCGCTGAAACGTGCGAGGGGCGAACTCGCGCATTTGCAGAGTGGCCGGTTGGTCGTTGTCGAGAAACTCGATCTCGTTGACCCACTTGGCCTCGGTGCAGCCGTACCAGCCGGGAACTTTCAAGCGAACCGGCGCTCCCAGGTCCTTCGGCAAAGGGGCACCGTTGAGTTCCGTCGCCAGAAAAGCTCCCGCTTGCAAGAGTTGATCGAACGTGAAGATCCAGCTGCAGGTCGGCCAGGAATTTGTTTGGTAGGGAGGGTCGTTGGGAAGATTGGAATCGTTGTCGTATCCGTTGAACAGGATCGCTTTCGCCTTCGAGGTGGGCTCGGCCCGTTTGATGATTTCAGCGATCGGCACGCCGGCCCAAGTGGCCACGCTCAACAGGCCAAAACCCAATTCGCGCGTATTGCCGGAACATTCGACGAGCACCGGGTCCTTCTGTTCGACGACCGGAAGCAATTCGGCGAGAGACACGTCTTTCGGCTGCTTCACCTCGCCATGGATTTTGATCTTCCATTCGGCAGGCGCCTCAAGCTGATCGGGATATTCCGTACGAATGTAGAATTGATCGTTGGGTGTCTTTCGCCCTTCCGGGGTCAATAAAGAAGACGTGTCGATCACCCGCCTTCCCTTGTGCCCGACCCCGAAGCGCAGTCCCGGCTTCATCTGAGGCTTTTCATTCTCCTGGAGGAACGGCAGATAACCGAGATATTCTCCTCCCGCGAACGGGTCGGAGTAATTGGTGTCGAGAAGTTTGCCGTCCGGCGAGAGCGCCAGCGGCTCGCCGGGAATCAGGCCGGGGAGCGCGGGCGATTTGTCAGTGTAACGCCGCGTGGCCCACCAGCCGCCGGCGACCACGGTGCCCGTCGCGACGGCGGACGCCAAAACACCTCTGCGAGTGATTCCTGGACGCTCTGCCGATGCCATGTGTCGAATGACCTAAATTGCGTGCACCGGCTTGCTCAAAGCGCGCGAGCGCGGCGACTTGTGCTCTGTTTTTCGGGATGTTCGCCGCGAGACTGCGACATAGGATTCGATCGGACTCTAATGCAGTGCCGGAGCGCCGGCGGCAGCCACCGGAAGCAAAAAACCGTCCTTATCGAATTCCATCTCGAAGGGGCCGTCGACAATTTGCAAATCTCGGCGTCCTTCGATTTGCGGCAGATAGGCCTCGCTGACCACTACGTCGGCAACTTGCAACGTGTTGGAAATCTGCACGACCTTGGCGTTTTCCGGGTCGTCGAGCCCCACGGTCTGCAGGGCCTCCTCCAGCACTTCGCGATCGGTATCGAACGTGATCGGAATGGCGGCGGCCGTCGGATGACCGCCCGTCAACGCATTGATCCGCGTCACGTGCACATCCATCTGATCGACCGTGCGGCGATTTGTGAACTCGGCCAGGCCGATGCCACACGCGTTGCCGTGCGTTTCCTCGGTCAGGCCGCGGATGAAGATCCGCTTGCAGTGCACGTCGTCGCGACCCTCATCCGGGTTGCCGATGAACTTTCGGCCGACGACGTTGGTATCCATTCCCGATCCGCTGATGTTTTTGCCGATCTCGTCGACGATCAGCAGACCAATCTCGTCAAAGGGCAATCGCGGCATCCCCTGGCGAGCCAGTTTGAGGAGTTCTTTCTCGCGCTCGTAAAACTTCTCCGGCGGAACGGCCTCGATCAGCGCCGTTTCGTCGTAGGCGTTCTCGACGATGGCCACGCCGCAGAGGACTTTGCACTTTTCGAGCACGACCGTGCCGACGGCCGCGATGATCTCGCGGAAGCTGTAGTCCAGGATGGCCCGATGATAAATCTTCGCCCCTGAATGCTTGCCCAAGCCGATCAACATCATCTTGTGCAGGCCCGATTCGATCTCCCCGGCGAAGCCCGTGTGCGGCTTGACGCGGCCGGCCACGATCACGTGATCGCACTCATACGCGTTGCGATCGAAATGGACCGGAATTCCCTGCGGCGTGCGGGAGACGATCACCGTCTCCATCGACGAGCGGATTTCAGCCCCGGTGTACTCCTCAGTCACACCGTAAGATTCGATGATCTCGCGCTGTCGCTCAGCCGTCCCGCCGCCGTGGCTGCCCATCGCGGGAATAATCACCGGCGTGGCGCCGAGAGCCCGCACATGCTCGCAGATCGCCTTGGTGATGACGGCGATATTGGCAATTCCGCGGCTGCCGGCCGTGATGGCCACGCTCTGCCCGGGACGAACTTTGCGGCCCAATTCCAGCTTTTCGAGCTGCCGGTCGACCGCGCCTGCCACATCAACCAAACGTTGCGCCTCGAACGTTTGCCGAATTCGCACCATCCGCGGAAAGGCCATGCCCAAACTCCAGACGCAAGGTAAACGCCCTCTCCAGTCTAGGGCGAACCGGGCGGGTCGTCCATCGAAATCGTCGCGTGCCATTCGAGCGGTAACAGCCCGGGAATCGCAGCCGCCGTGTTTGGACAAGAGCTGCGTCACCCCTTTCCTCTCCGACCGTCCTTTCGCAAGAAATTTTAAAAAAGTCGAAAATGTGCACTGGCCGCGCACTACCCGCGCACTGGCCGCGCACTAACCGCGCCGAGGCATGTGCCAGTTTCTTCGCATCTCGCCGTTTACTCTTGTGCGTTCGCATCCGCTGCGTAGATTGGCGGAAACGACAGCAAACTGGTGAAAGGAGTCCCCATGGCGACCGCTTCCGCAAGTGTCCGCACGGTTTTGGATCGGCTCGATCACGTTCAACCTCACGGCGATTATTGGATGGCCCGCTGCCCGGCCCACGAGGACCGCGTGGCGAGCCTCTCGATCAGCGTCGGCGAGGCCGGCCGCACGATTCTCAAGTGTCACGCCGGCTGCGAAACGGCGGCCATCGTGCGGGCCTTGGGCATCGCGTGGAGCGATCTCTTCCCGCCCGCCCGGCAAAACGTGCTTCAAATCGCCGCCCGCTACGATTACCGCGACGAAACGGGCCTGCTCTTGTATCAGGCCGTCCGCTTCGAGCCCAAAGCCTTCCGGCAGCGATCGCCCAAGCCGGGCGGCGGTTGGCAGTGGAAGCTCGACGGAGCCCGCCGCGTGCTTTACCGTCTGCCCGACGTGCTGGCCGCCCGCCCCGAGCGGTTCGTGTTCGTCGTCGAAGGAGAGAAAGACGCCGACGCCCTCTGGCAGCGCGGATTCGTCGCCACCACCAACGTGGGCGGGGCCGGCAAATGGAAGCCCGAGTATTCCGCGTCGCTCCGCGGGCGGATCGTGATCATCCTGCCCGATAACGACAAGCCGGGCCGCGAGCACGCCGACCAGGTGGCCGCGTCGCTCGTGCGCATCGCCCGCTCGATCCGCGTGCTGGCCCTCGACGGCTTGCCCGACAAGGGCGACGTCTCCGATTGGCTGGAGGCAGGGCACACCGCCGACGACTTGCTCGAAGCGGCCAGCCACGCCGCCGAGTGGCAGCGGCCGGCCATCGCCAGCGAGCTGCCCCCCTCGAAGCCGGCCCTCAAACTCGTGTGCATGGCCGACGTGCAGGCCAAAAAGATCAACTGGCTCTGGCAGGACCGCCTGGCCAGCGGCAAGCTGCACCTGGCCTGCGGCGTGCCGGGCGTCGGCAAGAGCTTTGTCTGCACGATCGACATCCCCGCCATTCTCAGCACGGGCCGCGACTGGCCCGACGGCAAGCCCGGCCCGCAGCCGGGCGAAGTGCTGATCCTCGTCGCCGAAGACGGAATCGCGGACACGGTGCGGCCCCGCCTCGACGCGGCCGGGGCCGACGTCGGCAAAATCTTCGTGCTGGAGTCGCGGCTCTTGCACGGCGAGGACGGCGACACCTTCGAGTCGCACATCCAGCTCGGCCGCGACATCGACGCGATCGACAACCTGCTCGCCGAGCGGCCCGGCATCTCGCTGGTGGTGATCGACCCGCTCACCGAATACATCGGCCCGATCGACAGCAACTCCAACACGGAAGTCCGCGCCGAGCTGACGCCGCTGATGAAAGTGGCCGAACGCCGCGGCGTGGCCATTATCGGCGTGAGCCACTTCAACAAATCGCAGAACGGCCCGGCCCTGTTCCGCGCCCTGGGCAGCATCGCCTTCACGGCGCTCGCCCGCCTCGCCTGGGCCTTCATCCGCGACCAAAGCGACGAAGAACGCGTCCTGATGCTGCCCCTCAAAAGCAACATCTGCCGCACCGCCCCGGGCCTGGCCTTCCGCGTGATCGATGACCGCATCGCGTGGGAAGAAGGCGAAGTTCACACCACGGCGGATCAGGCTCTCAACGCCTCTCAAACCGACAATCAATCCCAAAGGCTCCCGGAAGCCGTCGCCTGGCTGCGCGAACGGCTGACCGAAGGTTGCCAGGAATCGAGCGAGCTCATTAGGGACGCCATCGCAAATGGAATCACCAGGAGAACGCTGTTCCGCGCGCGAAAGACGCTCAAGGTGAAGGCCACCAAAAGCACGTCCGACGGCTCATGGTATGTGTCGTTACCGGACGCCCGAGGACCCGAGCCGCAGTGCGAGAGGGGGCCCGAAACTGTTGGCACTCTTGGCACTCTTGAGGTCGACGACGAGCTACTCGACGAGATTGGTAACCTCTTTCCCTGAGAGATTCGTGAAGAGGCAATGCAGTAAAGTATTAATACATATGTAGTTAAGAGAGGTATTCAAGAATGGAGCCACGGTTTAACACGCAGGAAACCTAAGCCTGACTCCAAGGATGCCAAGAGTGCCAAGAGTGCCAAGTGTTCTTGGGGGCCCCTCGGTCAAGAGTGCCAA
>CAYWOV010000144.1:0-6846 GCA_964459965.1 uncultured Planctomycetaceae bacterium
TCGTCGACGAACGCTGGCTCCATCCGACTCCCGCCGGCCAATCCGACGCCGAGACCGTGGCCGGCGCGCTCGTCGGCATCACGGCCCACCTGGGCGTCTTCCTCCACGCGGGACTCAAGCCGGGCGAAACGCTCCTGGTCAACGGCGGAACGGGCGGCGTCGGCGCCGCCGTCGTGCAGTTCGCCAAATGGGCCGGCGCCCGGGTGATCGCCACGGTCGGCTCAGAGGAAAAACGCAAACTCTGTGCGAGCTGGGGAGCCGACCTCGTGCTCGATTATCACTCGACCGCGCTCGACGACGAGATTCGCAAGTTTTCCCAACCGTTCGGCGGGATCGACGTCTGGTTCGAAACGCAGCGCGAACCGACGCTCGAACGCAGTGTCTCAATGATGGCCACCCGCGGCCGAATCATCCTCATGGCGGGCCGCACGGCACGCCCCGAGCTGCCCGTCGGCCCGTTTTACATCAAGGACCTGCGGCTAATCGGCTTCACGCTGTTCAATGCCACACCCGACGAACAACGCGCCAGCGCCAAGGCCATCCGTGCTCTTGTCGACCGAGGCGGCTGGCATCCGCAAATCGGCAAGACCTTTCCGCTCTCCGAATCGGCCGCCGCCCACCGCCTGCAGGAAGAGAACACACTGCACAAAAAGGGCTCACTGACGGGTAAGATAGTTTTGGTTCCCGGCTCGTAGGGCAAGCTGCCAGCTTGCCGTTATTTCCTGCTCTCTAATCCCGGCAAGCTGGCAGCTCGCCCTACGTTTTTCGAGCTCGATCCTTCACGCATGCCCGCTCAAATCCCGTTCAACAAACCGTTCATTGCCGGCAAAGAGCTGTATTACATCGCCCAGGCGGTGACGCTCAACAACCTGGCGGGGGACGGACATTTCACCCAGCAGTGTTGCCGCCTATTGGAAAAGACGTTTGGCATCCACCGCGTGCTACTCACCCCCTCGTGCACGGCCTCGCTCGAGATGGCCGCCATCTTGTGCAACCTAAAGCCGGGCGACGAAGTGATTTTGCCGTCGTTCACCTTCGTCTCGACGGCGAGCGCCTTCGTCCGCGAAGGAGCCCACCCCGTCTTCGTCGACATCCGTGCCGACACGCTCAATCTCGACGAACGCCTGATCGAAGCGGCCATCACCGAACGCACCCGCGTGATCGTGCCCGTGCATTACGCGGGCATTGGCTGCGACATGGACCGCATCATGGCCATCGCGCGCAGGCACCAGCTCTTGGTCGTCGAGGACGCCGCCCAGGCGGTGAACTCGTTCTACGGGGGCAAGGCACTCGGCTCAATCGGCGACCTGGCCGCCTACAGCTTCCACGAGACCAAGAATTACATCTGCGGGGAAGGGGGCGCCCTGTGCATCAATCGGCCCGAGCTGGTCGAGCGGGCCGAGATCATCCGCGACAAGGGCACCAACCGCCAGAAATTCTTCCGCGGCCTGGTCGACAAGTACACTTGGGTCGACGTGGGTTCTTCCTACGTCCCCAGCGAAATCGTCGGTGCGTTTCTCTACGGCCAACTCGAAATGATGGGCCTGATCTCGGATCGCCGCCGCGAGATCTACGAATACTACCGCCGCCACCTCGGCTCGCTGGAACTCGAAGGCTTTCTGCAGCTGCCCCACACGCCGCCGCACTGCTCGGCCAATTACCACATGTTCTACGTCCTCGCCAAAGACGGCCCAACCCGCGACGCCCTCATGGATCACCTGCACAAAAATGGAATCTCGGCCGTCTTCCACTACGTGCCGCTGCACTCCTCCCCCATGGGCCGCAAGCTCGGCGGCGACGCGCGAGAACTGCCGGTGACCGATTCCGTCAGCGCCCGCCTCGTGCGCTTGCCGTTCTATTACACGATCACCGAGGAGGAGCAGGCTGAAGTCGTCCGCCAGATCACGGCGTTTTACCGAAGTGTGCCACACACGATCGGCCGCGAGTAGCCCGCTCGGAACCGCCAGACGGGCGGGTCGTCGTGACGGTCCCAGAATTCCTCGAACTCTTCGAGCGACAGACCTGCGCGTTCGAGAGCCGATAGTTCGCTCCGCAACAGGGGCCAGGGCATTTGGCCCTCGTTATCTTGCGGCAGCCGACCGCGGCAAATCAGCAAGAGCGTCCCACCCGGCTTGACCGCGTCGGCCAATTTCGGCATCGCCTGCTCGCGCAGTTCGGCCGGCAAGACTTGCAGCGTGTACGCCTCGAACACAAAGTCGAATGCCTGCCGCCATCCAGGTGCAGGCGAAAGCAGGTCGCCCACCTCGTACCTCACGGTCGATTGCGGGAACCGCTTGCCGCACCAATCGACGGCCGTCGGCGAGATGTCGAACGCGGTGACTTGGAAACCGCGCGACGCAAGGAACTCCGCGTCATCACCCAGTCCGCAACCCACGACCAGTGCGCGCCGGCCGTTGCCGTCGATCGGGTGCGATGCGATCCAGTCGAGAAAGTTCGGGTTGGGGCGCAAATCGACCCAGGGGACTTTGGCGGAGTCTCCCCCCGCTTCCGCATAAAGTGCCTCGAACCACCCGACCGCGTCACCGCGGTCCAGATGACTCGTGGCCAGCTCGCGAGCACGACTACGTTTGGGGTCGGAAGACATCCGAGAAATTCCGAAACTGCCACTTGTTGGTGCCACGGCGAGGCCATATTAAACAACTCGGGGCCCGTCAGTGTCTTCTCCACTTGGCCTCCGATCACATTCACGGACACGATCCGAATGGCACGGAGAAGAGTCATCAAGCGAGTGCTTGCAGCTGTCCCAAGGAAATGCCGATATCAATCGCCGTGCACCTGGCGCAGGCGGGACGACGTGCGGAGCATGAGTTGGATGCGTTCGAATTCGTCGAGCCAATCTTGTACGACATTTTGTAGAACACTCTTGTCCGGCGGGGCGATGCCCGTCGGGCAGGAGGGGCCGAGTTGGCGGGCGGCCATGTCGCGATAGGTCGACAGAGTGCGGTCGCCGGCGCGGCCGCAGGGGAAGCTGTCTTCGCTCAAAAACAGCATCGACGGGACGCGCGGGGCGCCGCAGATTGAGAGCTCCTTGGCCAGATCGGCACTCGCGTCGCGGTCGAAGAATTGGAGGCGGATTTTTTCGTTGGCGGCGGCGAAATGGGCGAAGATCGGGCATTGGTTCACGCAGTCGCCGCACCATGTGCCGGCGACGACGAGCACTTTCATTTCGCGTTTGAAGCTCCGCAACAGGGCGACCTGCTGATCCGAGAGCACGACCTGGTCGTACACGGCCTTCCAGCGGCGCTTGTGTTCGTCGGTGCCGAACTTGGCCAGAAAGGCGTCGTAGCTCAAACCTTCTTCGAACGCAGCGGCAAAATTCATCCGTCGTTCCTCGATCGCTAAAGGGACTGTCAATGCAGAGAATATCGTTGCAGGGTCCAGAAGGTTGTCAAGGCACCGATGGCGGCAATGGCGAATGATTCATGACGAGAGAATGACGAAAGGCTCGCCGTCCTCTCCTGGATACTGTTCCTCGGTGTCAATTCTCCTGGCCGGCATCCTTCAGCCCGGCTACGATCGTGGTGAACCAACCGGGCACGTTGGCCAAAACGCGACTTTGGCACGGTCGCGCAGGCGAATTACAAGAAATCCCGTGTCTCGTCGAATACCAGACTGAGTCATTCTCTTTCACGCGGTCAGGAAGCCACGGTCTGACCGTCGGCCGCCGCTTGGCGTGCCTGATTCCTTGGAGCGCATTCTCTATGGGCCGCTATCGAGCAGATGTCGTTTACCTGCGATTTTCCGCAACCCTGGCCGCCTTAGGACTTTTGTGCCTGCCCTCAATCAGCACGGCGGTGCAGCCTGTGCCCAAGCAGGATCAAGCAGTGGCAATCCCGCCGCCTGCGAAACCGGAGTCCACAAATCCACAGGGAGCATCCGCAGCAGTCGTCAAGCCGGTCGCCAATTTGGCGCCGGCTCAACCTGCCATCAAATCGCAGGCCGCGAAACCGCAGGCCGCCTCGAACCCGTTGGTCCCACTCGAGCGCTCCGATCTTGAAGCGTTTTTCGACGGGCTGATTCGCGAGCAGCTCGAGTCGAAGAACATCGCGGGAGCCGTTGTTGCCGTCGTTGTTGGCGACAAAGCGGTTTTTGCCAAGGGCTACGGCTACGCCGACGTCGAAACGCGGCGCAAAGTCGATCCCGAAACAACCATGTTCCGTGTCGGCTCGATCACGAAGACGTTTACCTGGACCGCGGTCATGCAATTGGCCGAACAGGGAAAACTCGACCTCAACACCGACGTGAACAAGTATCTGAAGGATTTTCAGGTGCCGGCCACTTTCACTGAACCCGTGACGCTCAAGCATTGCATGACGCACACACCAGGATTCGAGGACAGCGTGATCGGCCTCTTCGCGCGGAACGCCGACGAGGTCAAGCCGCTGGCTCAGGTGCTCCGGGAACAAATGCCGACTCGCGTCCGGCCGCCAGGGGTCCTGGCGTCCTATTCCAATCATGGGACGGCTCTGGCGGGACTCGTGGTGGCGACGGTCGCGGGCAAGAGCTGGGAGGACTCGATCGAACAGACGATTTTGAAACCGCTCGGCATGCAGCACACACTCGTCCGGCAGCCGCCCAAGGACAAACTGCCTGAGACAATGTCCAAGGGTTATAAGTGGGAAGACGGCCGGTTCAAGGACTTTGGATTTGAATACGTTCCCGCGGCGCCGGCCGGCACGGTCGCCGCGTCCGCCGCAGACATCGCGCGGTTCCTCATTGCCCATTTGAACGACGGCCAATTTCAGGGCGTGCGGATCCTGAAACCGGAAACGGCCCGACAGATGCGCGAACCACTTTTTACGGACGATCCGCATGTCGACGCGATGTGTTACGGTTTCTGGGAACAACACCAGAACGGCCAGCGCATCCTGCAGCATGGCGGCGCAACGATCGTGTTTCATTCTCTGCTGGCGATGATTCCTGAGCGGCACGTCGGCTTGTTCGTCTCGTACAACACGAACACGGCCGCCGGCGGGCAAATGGACCTGCTGACGACTTTCCTGAACCGCTATTTTCCCGAGGCCGAGACTCCGCGCCCCAAGCCGAACGCAGAGTTTGCCCGCACAGGCAAGCGATTCGAGGGGGAATTCTCATCGACGCGCTATTCGCACACGACTTACGCCAAGCTCGTCGACCTTTTTCAAAGCGTCAAAGTGAACGTCAACGACGACGGGACCCTGACACTCGCGACTCCGGCGGGCGCCCGGCGTTACGTCGAGGTCGAACCACTCGTTTTTCAGCAGCTCGACGGTGACCATCGCGTCGTGTTTCGCGCCGACGACAAGGGCAAAATCACACATCTCTTTCCCGCGCAGATGGCCGCAGTGGCCATGGTGCGGCACGAGTGGTACCAACGGATCGATTTCCACGAGACACTTCTGGCTGTGACGGCCATGCTGTTCTTGTCGGCCGTGCTGTTTTGGCCGGCACTCGCCTTCTCGACGCGGGGACTGCCTTCCTCGACGATCCGCCGCACGCCCCTCTCGGGCGTGGCCAGCGTCGTCGGCTTCCTGCTTGCCGCGACCGGATTGGCTCTCGTCGTGGGACTTCTCATCGGGCTGCAAGATCCGGATGAAGTGGTAGCAGCCCGATGGCTCAATCTCAAACGGTCAACGACAAGAGCCCAATCTCGGTTGGCGGAGTTTGCCTGCCCGGGTCTTGAGCGCAGGAAACCTGGGATCCGAGGATCCGGACCATGTTTCACGCCCGTCGATAGACAATCCCGGCGGGTTGCGGCTGGCTTTCGATCTGCGCGCGGACCGGGTCGTGCACAATGTCACTGACCCCGCGCCACAGCGCGCTCACGTTCGCTGCAATCGCGACACCCGCGGCCACCACCAAGCAGGCGATGGCATCGACGGAGCCGCGATCGGCGTCGGCGATCGTTCGCAGCGTCACAACCGGATTGACCACATCGAAGAGCCGTGTCGTGAGCACGGGCTCGCGGGACAGGAAGTGGATCACTTGGGCCGCAACGATCAAGAGCAGGTTCGACAGGATCAGAAGCAGAAGCACGTGAAACGAATGGAGGCTTGGCATCACCCGCCGCAGCAATCGCGCCAGCAATGTGCCCGCTCCGAGATAAATCAGCGAATAGGCGGCCAAAGCGATGGCGTATCGAGTGGTTTGCCGATCGTTCAAGATGCTGGTCAGCGTCAGCTGTGGCAGCAGAACTGTCACAAAGAGGCCCAGCACGACCAGTGACATGATGGCATAGAGCAGGCCGCGTGCCCCCCCCCGGCAGAAACGGGGCCCAAAGCACCCTCAGCGCCCGCGAGCGGGGCAGGCCGCGGCTGACGCGCCGCGACAGAGAATCGGGCTCGCTGACGAACAACAGCCCCACAACCGTGATGTACATCGCAGTCAGCGTCAAAATGGCGGTCGACGCGTTGGAAGTCATCGGCGGCCGCTGGCGTACGATGAGGAATGTCAGCATTCCAATCCAGCAGAAAAGCCACTGCGCGCCCGCCGCCAATCGGATGCGCGTGCTGCGGTTGTCAGAATCGAAAGTCAGCTGTGCGACGGCCCCCTGCTCGCAGACGTATCCGGTCGAAAGGCCGAGGAACACGATCAAGGCGAGCGCCCACCACGTCTCCGGCTCGTCGAAGCGGATGCCCTCGCCGGCCGCCGTCATGGAGCTGAAAAAGGCCAACATTCCCCCCAAAGCCATCACGATCACCAGAAGCGACGCAACCGACTGCGACGTCGTCTTGCGGGCGTAGGCGCCGATTGCCAGGGCGATCATCGAGGAACACAGCGCGGTGATGAGAAGCATGACCAGCGAAAAGGCCACGTGGACGACGTCGAAGCCCGGCAACAGCGCCG
>CAYWOV010000145.1:0-6828 GCA_964459965.1 uncultured Planctomycetaceae bacterium
TGCCCCAGATGACTTTGATGCAATTCCATCCGGCGCCGCGGAAAGCGGCCTCTAATTCCTGAATGATCTTTCCATTCCCTCGCACGGGTCCATCGAGCCGCTGCAGGTTGCAATTGATCACAAAGATCAAGTTGTCGAGGCCTTCCCGCGCAGCCAGGGTCAGCGCTCCCAGACTTTCCGGCTCGTCGCTTTCTCCGTCACCGACGAAACACCAAACGCGCGAATCGCTCGTGTCGAGAATCCCACGGTCCCGCAAGTAGCGGAGAAACCGCGCTTGGTAAATCGCCGTAATCGGTCCCAAACCCATGGAGACAGTAGGGAACTGCCAAAAGTTGGGCATCAGCCACGGATGCGGATAAGACGATAGCCCCAAGTGCGGTCGTTGCGTCTCCCGGCGGAAGTGCTCAAGGTCGTTTTCCGTCAGCCGTCCTTCGACGAATGCCCGCGCGTACATCCCCGGCGATGCGTGCCCCTGGAAGTAAACAAAATCGCCCGTGTGTTTATCGTTCCGCGCGTGGAAGAAGTGGTTGAGTCCGACTTCGTACAGAGTCGCGGACGAAGCAAAGGTGGAAATATGGCCGCCCACGCCGGAAAACTTGGTGTTTGCCCGCGAGACCATGGCCATCGCGTTCCAGCGGATGATGCTCTTGATCCGCCGCTCGATTTCCAAATTGCCCGGATACCGCGGCTGCTCGTCAGCCGAAATCGTATTGACGTACGGAGTGTTCGCCGTAAAGGGGAGCGTCACGCCCCGTAGATAGGCCCGTTCTTGAAGATTGACGAGGAGTTCCTGCAGCCGCTGCGGTCCATAGCGAACAAGGACGTCGTCCAGCGACTCAAACCATTCCTCGAGCTCATCCGGCGCGATCCCGGACACGTCGTTGGGGACAAAGTGTTTGCCCACAAGGCGCAATGCGTTCGTTGTAGCCATAGCCGCAAAAGGTATCGAAAACCAGGCAAGTAGGGCAAGCGGGATGTCGTACACCTAAATTCTAACGCGTCCGCTGGTTTTTGGCGCAGATTTTCACTGCGAGAGTCCTTTCGACACTCACCTTTTCACCCCGACCACGCGAGTGTCGAGCGCCAGCATCCCTGAACGCCAGATAATTTAGAGCAATCAGGCAGTTTGGGAAGGACTCTTGGCACGGTAGTCGCTACACTGGAGCCCAACCTGTGGAACCACAACCGAGCTGATATCGCCGACCGGAGCCTCGTGATGCGAAATCCAAGACCTTCTCGTCATATTGTTCTTCTTGCTCTTGCGGGCACGTTGCTGTTGACGGAACGCACGGCACTCAAAGCAAGTCAACCGCGACAGCATCTCGCCGTAACCAACATTGACGACGTCGACCCGGACTACGCATTTCAAGGTGAGTATTACGGAACGCTCGGCTATGTCGGGGCCGGTCCCTGGCAACCCTTCGGTCTGCAGGTTGCCGCCCAGGGGAACGGCGACTACATCGCGACTGAATACTCGGGCGGTCTTCCAGGTCTGCAATGGTACGGCGGCGACAAGGCATACTTGCGGGGTCGCCGAGAGCCGGACCGATTGACATTACGCGGCGACGGTCGTCGGTATGACATCGTCGACGGCATCGCCTGGTCCGTGGATGAAAACGGCGACAAATTGACTTGGCTCACGAAGGTGAATCGTCAAAGTCGGTCGTTGGGTGCGCCGGCCCCACCGAATGCGATCGTTCTTTTTGGTGGCGCCAAAACCGACCAACTGGTCAATGCGCGACTCACGCCAGACGGCCTTTTGAAAGAGGGAGCCAGCACGAAGGACGCCTGGCAGGATTACTTCTTGCACGTCGAATTTCAACTCTCTTACATGCCGTATGCCCGGGGGCAAGCGAGGTCCAACAGCGGAATTTATCTACAAAAGAGTTACGAGATTCAAATTCTCGACTCATTTGCGCTTGAGGGCTTGCCGAACGAATGTGGCGCTATTTATCGATATCGCGCACCCGAAATCAACCTGTGTCTCCCGCCGCTGGCCTGGCAGACTTACGACATCGACTTCCGTTCGGCACGCTTCGACGTGAGCGGAAAGAAGACCGAGGACGCATACGTTACGGTCTGGCACAACGGTTACGCCGTTCAGGAACAAGTCGCGATTTCTCGAAAAACGGGCCACGGACAACCCGAAACGCCGGAGCTTCTGCCAATCGAATTTCAAAACCACGGGAATCCCGTTCGATTTCGCAATATCTGGCTCGTCGTGAATTCGCGCCAGGTCGGCCAATACGATTCCGGACTGCCGTTCAACACCTACCAACAGCCGGGTTCGTCTGTCTATGGCAACGAGCATTTGCCACAGCGGCACGGGTTTTATTGGACCGGCCGTTTGACGCCTCCCCCGCCTCCGCCGTCGACACCAGCGGTGCCTGCTGTACCGGCTCCTGCGCCGACACCGAGTGCGTCCGTAGGGAATTGACAAGGAGACTAGCGGCATCCGAAGATGCTTCGGATGTCGCTCTTCATTCTGGTCAGTGGCTGGGTGTTGTTCGTTGCTTGGGTCCTCGGCGTTACGCCTTCGCTTATCTCGATGCTTTGGCGGTCGCTTGATTCGGTGGTCGCACGACTGTCGGAACCTGCGGTGTGGCCGAAAGTGTCGATCATCGTTCCCGCTCGGGACGAAGAGGCGAAGATCGATGCGGCCATGCGATCCAAACTGGCGATTGACTATCCCCAGCTTGAGTTAATCGCGGTCGACGATCGTTCGCAGGATGCGACCGGAGCTATTCTTGATCGCCTGGCGGCGGAAGATCCGCGGCTCTCGGTCGTGCATCTCGACTCGCTTGCCGAGGGGTGGTTGGGGAAGAGCCACGCCATGCACGTCGCCGCCGGTCGGGCGACGGGCGACTATCTGCTCTTCACCGATGCGGATGTCTTTTTTGCTCCGAATCTCCTGCGAAAAGCGGTCACGATGTGCGAGGCCCGCGGACTCGATCACCTGGCGCTTGCGCCGCGGCTCGAGTCCAGCGGGTTTTTCGAGAAGGCGGTCGAGCTTTATTTCGTCGTCATGCTGTGCATCGCTTCGCAGCCGTGGCTGGTGCGGACCGGCTGGCGAATGTCGTACGTCGGCGTTGGCGCGTTCAACATGGTGCGACGCCGCGCGTACACGCAGTGCGGCGGCCATACGACAATCCGGCTGGACGTACTCGATGACGTCAAACTCGGGAAGTTGATCAAGCACGCCGGATTCAAACAGGACGTGCTGGATGCCGGCGAAGGTGTGCGAGTGCGGTGGCAGGACGGATATTGGGGAGTCGTTCGGGGCCTTGAGAAAAATGGGTTCGCCGTCTTCGACTATTCGCTGTTCAAACTGTCCGTCGGTACGGTTTTCATGTCTCTGGCAAGTTTGTTCCCGTACTGTGCCGTGGTGCTTTGGCCCGATCTGCGCGGTCTCGGCTTCGTGTTTGCGATCGCCTTTATGCACGGGGCGGCCGCGTTTGGTGCCCGAAGACTTGGTTTCGGGATGTCCGCATCGTTCGGGCTGCCAGTCGCTGCGGTGACAATGATTTTCACCATGTGGCGTTCGGCCTATTTGACACTGGTCCGCCAGGGAGTCCGCTGGCGTGACACCTTCTACCCGCTAAGCCTGCTGCGTGAGCATGTGTACTAGGAGTGTTGATGATGCGAATCCCGATGATGTTGCTTAATGCCGCGCTCGTTTGCGCTTTACTTTCGTCGAATCCCGTCCTGGCTGCCGCCGATCACGCAGCCGGAAAGCCAGTGATTGTCCTTTGGCCAGAGGGTGCTCCTGGCGCTCACGGTCACACCGAAAAAGACATTCCGACGTTGACCGTTCATCTCCCGGCGCCGGAAAAGGCCAACGGCTGTGCAGTCGTGATTTGCCCCGGGGGCGGATATCAACATCTCGCCTCGGACTACGAAGGTCACGACGTCGCAGAGTGGTTTAATACGTTCGGCGTGGCCGGATTCGTGTTGCGTTATCGGCTTGCTCCGGAATACAGGTTTCCGGCGCCAATGCTCGACGTGCAACGGGCGATTCGCCTCGTGCGATCCAAGGCGGACGACTGGAAGATCGATCCGCACCGCGTCGGAGTGATGGGCTTCTCAGCCGGTGGGCATTTGGCGTCGACAGCCGCCACGCACTTCGATTCCGGCAAGCAGGACGCTGCCGACCCGATCGACCGCCAGAGCTGCCGTCCCGACTTCGCCGTGCTGGCCTACCCGGTCATTACCATGACGGGACAATTCGGACACACCGGTTCAAAGAAGAATTTACTGGGCGAAAAACCCGATCTGCAGTTGGCCGAGAGCCTCTCAAACGAGAAGCAGGTGACGGGGGAGACGCCGCCGACCTTTCTCTTCCATACGTCCGAAGACACAGTTGTGCCCGTGGAAAACAGCGTCCGATTCTACCTGGCTCTGCGCAAGGCCGGCGTGCCTGCCGAAATGCACATTTACGAGCAAGGTCGCCACGGAATAGGGCTGGGCACTCGGGATCCAAAACTTGCTTGGGACCTTGGCACGTGGCCGGCCCGGCTGCACGACTGGTTGCAGCTGAGAGGTTTGTTAACAAATCACTAACAAGCGCGACCGATAAGTTTGGTTCCCAGAAAATTCGGTTCCCTTCGAAAACGGAGTGTGCCCGGAAGAGACTTGCGGCTCTTCCGGGCACATGGCCTCACGTTCTTTTGGCCGAGGACACCGTTTATTTTCTGCCGTCGTCCGCTGTCAATGTTGTCTATTGTTTCAGCAGGCCGCAGAGGTCTCGGCACCGCAGGCAGGAGCGGGCCGGCTGAGGCCGGCCCACGCCTCACCTGCAAATTCAACTAGCAGCCGCAACCGCAGCTGCTGTGGCCGAACAGGCCGCCGAAGCAGCCGAGGCCGCTACCGCAGCCGCCGCAGCCGCCGCAGCCGTAGCCGCAGGTGCCGCCGCAGCCGCCGCAACCGCCGTGGAACCAGCCGCCGAAGCTGTGGCAGTGGTTGTGGCAGTGCGTGTGGCAGTGGTGGTGGTGGTGGCAGCCGCAACCGCAGCTGCTCTGGCAACCGCAGCTGGTCTGGCAGCCACAGCTAGGAGCCGGAGCGCAGCACGACGGCGCAGCGCAGGGGGCCGGAGCGCAGCACGACGGCGCAGCGCAGGGCGCCGGGGCCGGAGCGCAGCACGAAGGAGCCGGAGCCGGAGCGCAGCACGTCGGGGCCGGAGCGCAGCAGCTCGGGGCCGGAGCGCAGCACGAAGGAGCCGGAGCGCAGCACGACGGCGCACAGCCGCAACCACAGCCGTGGTGGTTCCAGAACGCATTGGCGTCGCTGGTAGCGGCACAACAGAACAACAGGGCAGCAGAAACAGTCAACCATTTCATAACGTCACTTCTCCTCGTACACCAAGTCTTTTGCAGGACGAACGTGAGGAACCCCGGGGTCATGCCGGTCCGGCGAATCCGCATCGCCTGGCAGTGGAGTTCTCGTCTCACACAAACTGAGTGGCAAACACTATCTGGCAATTCGTCCTGGGAAAGCTCGGTGGGTGACGGAAACTGTGAAGATCATGCGTGACGCGGAGAACTCCGGTGACGGTAGCAACCGTATCGATTTTCGGGAGACTTTCTGGCCCAGACCGGCTCGGATACCGTAGCTGGATATGGAATGGCTGCTGCGACTTATGGCGAGCGTGGCGATCGTGTCGACCGCGCGTCCCGTGCTTCAGGCGCGGATAGTGACCGGCACAACGACTCTTCTCGAAGCATGGCGGTGGGGGGTTGTAGCGCTGAGCGTCTGGTGCGGGACGTGGTTCATAACCGAGTTGGCGCCGATTGTTCGCGGCGGAATGGCGGACCAGCTTTGGCTTGCTTCGGCCATATTGATGGTGAGCCCCCTCGTTGCCGCGCTGGGAGCACGTCGTCCGGGATCGCGAGTCTGGAGCTGGTTCGTTGTCTTGCCGGTGATCATCGTACTGTTTTTGCCGGCGGTGACGGCCTGGAATCGCGATCTGCGACCCACCGACCTGCGTTTGGAGGTGCCCATGTTGATTGGCTATGGATTGGTCCTATTGATGGGGGCCGGCAATTATTTGGGCACTCGGTTTGCCGTGCCCGCATTGCTGGTCGCGGCCGCCTGCTTGATCGTCGTTTGGCCGATGTCCCAGTTGGCGGACCGGCTCCCGCTCCAACGATCGACAGCAAACGCAACGGCATCGATCGTCCTCTCAACCGCGGCATGGCTCGGTGCCTGGCAGGCAGGGCGAAGCACGCACTCGCGGCGGTCGGCAATCGACCGAGTCTGGAATGATTTTCGCGATTTTTTTGGCGTTGTGTGGGGACGACGACTCATGGATCGCATCAACGACACGGCTCGGCAGGAAGGTTGGTCCGTCCAAATGCATTTCGACGGCCTGGTCCCGATCGACGCATCAAAACCAGCCGACCTGTCTCCCGAGCAATTGGATCGTGTCGAGCAAGCTTTGCGTTGGCTGCTCCGCCGCTTCGTCGATCCGGAATGGATCGATGAGCGCCTGAAAGGCGACGGATAATTGGTGAGCGAACGTCGGGCACGCTTCACCCGCGTTTGACCGGACGGCCCACCCGCCACTCGACTTCGGGTACAATCGAACCGATTCCATTTGGCCGCGAGCGTAGTCCATGGTCAGCGAACTTCAAGATTTAGCCGCGTCGCGCCAGCAGCAGGATGCCTTGCTGCGGCTGTTGGACGTCACTTGCGAATTAGCCCGCCATCATTCGCTCGATCAGATTCTAAGGACCGTGACCACCGGCGCGTGCGAGTCACTCGGTTGCGAACGGGCCAGCTTGTATCTCTACGATGCCGAGCGGCAAGAGGTTTACACGCGAATTGCCACCG
>CAYWOV010000146.1:0-6788 GCA_964459965.1 uncultured Planctomycetaceae bacterium
CGGCTGGCCGTCCGTGAGAAACAGGACGTAGTTTGGACGTTTGGCGTCGACCAGCATGCCGAGAGCTGTGGTGAGGGCTGAGTCGATGTTGGTCCCGCCGCCGGCGTTAATGCTGCCTGCAAAGCTCAAGGCGGCATTAATCGTGTCCGTCTTCACCCGCTGAAGTTCGGGACGAAAGGCCTCGACCTCGGTGTCATAGGCGATGATGTTGAACGTGTCGTCCGGTTTGAGCTGCTGGACGAGAAACTTGACGGCCTGCCGGGCCTGCTCGATCTTTTGCCCGCTCATACTGCCGGAGCGGTCGACGACGATCACCACCGTCTTCGCCGTGGCAGCCGTTTGTGGGGCGTTCAATTCGGGGCTCGCCAACAGCATGAAGTAGCCGTCTTCGTTCTCCTTCGGTCGGAAGCTGACGATACTCATCCCGACCGGGCCGGCGTGCGTGCCGCAGAGGATTCGCAGGTCGTCCGGCGATTGCACGTTGTTGAGCGTCAGCTTGCAGGCCGCGTGATGGTCGTCGGGCCGATCGATCGTCACAGAGTGCGTGGGGCTGTAGATCGTTTTGATCGGATCGGACGTTTCGAGCCGGAAGGTGACGTCGAGTCGTTCGATCGGATGTTCGTTGTGCTTGAAGGTGCCGAGCGGCAACAGGAAGTCGATCAGTCCGTTGTCTTTCCGCAGCAATTGCGAATAGCGAATTTCGACCGTGCGCTGGGCGTGCGGCGGGATGGGGAAGACGCTCGTCTGAAACAGCCCGTGTCCCATGTACTCCAACAGGGCCGGATCGCGCTGGCGTCGCACGATCTCTTCGTAAACCCGCCGGGCGTCGTCTTTGTTGAGAAGTCGTCCCGGCAGTTCCTTGCCATCGTAGAGCAAGGTCAAATCGCTGACGGCCGCATCTTCGGGAATGGGAAAGAGGAATTGGGTTTCGACCGTTACTTCGCCCGTATTTTCAAAAACCTGCGACATGCGGACTTTGGCGGCCTGATTTTTGACGTCGGCCTGCACGTCGACCGCACGGATCTGATAAGCCGACCATACGGGCCGGGGCAAGCGGTGAATGGGTGGATGACGCGGAGGTCGGACGTGTGGGTTGTCCGCGGGCTGTTTGGGCACCAAAATTTGGGCCGGCAATGAGAGGGGGATAGCTGCAAAAGCAACGAGGGCGACGATGGACGTTCTAACCTTCATGCGTGCACTCCTTCGACCCACCCACCGAACGAGATACCCACGATTTCGACGCTCGGGAACGGCGGGAAGTTCCCGCCAAATTCGTTGTTGAACAGCGAAGGGCACGCAGACGGCAAACATTACGCAAGCAGGACCGAATGGAAACTTGGGCTTTGGGCGCTCTCCCCGCGGCTCTGTCTTATGCGACTCGGCTTGTTATGCTGAACGATGAAACCCAAAGTGCCGCATGATGGAACGCCCCTCCGCCACTGAATCCGCGCCGGCGACCCCGCGCGCCGGTTCCGCGCTGGCCGCGGCCGAGAGGGCAATTCGCGAGGCGGACCCTGCGGCGTTTGTGGTCGCTTCGCGGATTGTGCGGCGGGTCATCCGCCACGAAATCGATTTGCCCACCCTCAGCACGCGGATTCCGCATCGCAAGAGCTTTCATCTCTCGGGTGAGCGAGCCCGGCAAATCGTGACCAATGACGAATTGGGCCTCGAGAACGGCGCCGCCCTGCCAGAAACGGTCATCCTGCTGGCCCGTCCCGAAGAGCACGAATGGGAGGCGATGACGGTCTCGGCGCTCCGCGAGCACCTGCGGCGGCTGCATTTTCATGCGCGGGTCCACGTGTCGCTGGAGGAGCGGCAGGCGAGCGGTTTGCTCGATCAGCAGGCCGTTCGCGATCGCATCAACCGCATTGGCTATACGGCGTTCGATGAGATCCGGTCCGTCTTGACGCAAGAGGCGTTTCTTTTGCCTCCCGTCGACACGATCTCCCAGTACGTGGAGTTCGCGGCCGTCTTCTTGGAATTGCGTTATTTCGCTCCGGACATGCTGACCAGTTATTTCCCATCGCTGGACGACATCTCCCGCATCGAGGACATCCTGGCCGAGGACCTGGACGCCGATGCCATACTGCAGATGACGGCCGGCCTGCGGATGGATGATCGGGAGAAACCAGACTCGCGGGATCGCGTTTCCCGGAGGAATCAGCCGACGACAGCCGTCCCACGTGGACCGCGCTCGACGCGGGCGTATCAGAAACTGCTGCGGGATGCCGCGCGGGCTGCCAGCCGCGGGAACGACGTGCGGGCCGGCATCTTGCACACGCGGGCCGCCGACAGCACCGAGCACAGGTTGGCCGTCGAAGCGGCTGCCCTTGCCGCCGCCGATCTCCGAAGGCTGGCAAACCGTCTGCGGCATGCGCTCAAAATCGAGACGCCTGAACCCGATCCGTGGCGCGACCTTTTGGCGGCCTTGCTCGAACGGTCCGCCTATGGGTTTTGGAATCCCGCAGCGCGACTCTTGTACGACCTACAGAAAGTTTGCCTCGATTCGGAGCGTGAGTCGTTCGTCGTTGATCTGTTGGTTTGGCTGCTTTCGTTGGGCCGCCGACCGTTGAAACGTGCGTTGCCGGCTCAGCGCGAAGTACTCATCTCTAAGCACTTGCGGGTGGCCACGGCACGCCTGGGAAAAGTGCCAATCTCCGCGGGGGAGCGCGAGCACCTTTCGATCCTGCTTCGCGCGGCGGCAGCCTCGGCCGAGCAGCGATTGCGTGAACGGCTGCGGCCGCCGCTCGAAGAGACGCTGATCGAAGTCGGCTTTTTTCCGCAAAACCTGCCCGAGCGGGTCTCGTTTCGCAAGATCGTGGAAGAGATGCTGGACGCCGTCGTCGAGCGGGGCTTCTTTGCGATGGGCGATATTCGCGACGCCGTCGCGCGAAACAATCTCAAGCTCGACGACGTTGCCGATCCGCTGGAACTTGTGGCGGGCGACCGCCTGCTGCGGGCCGACCGGCGGCTGGCCGACGTGCTCGACGGCGTCTATCAGCGGGGCGCGATTTATTTGCGCGGTCTGCAGCGACTCAGTTCGTGTGCCTTTGGCACGAAGCTGGGCCGCACGCTCACCCTTTACGCGGCCATTCCGTTCGGCGGAGCGTATGTCATTCTGGCATTCGCCGATCATGTCTACGAAGCCGGGCGGCACTTCTCGCGTTGGTGGGTCGGCGCGATCGCCGAACACGAACACGCCGCCGCGCATCCGAACCTCGCTTTGACGGTCGCCCTCGGTCTGCTCATTTTGGCGCTGATCCATGTGCCACGCTTCCGCAGCGCCATTTGGCAGGTCTTGCGATTCGGCGGGCAGCTGCTGCGGTTGATGTTCTACGAGATTCCGCTGTGGCTGGCGGAGGTCACTTTTATCAACCGGCTCTTGCGAAGCCCGGCCTTCCTATTTTTTCGCAAGCGGCTGTTGATGTCGCTGATTTTGACCGGACTGTTCTGCTGGCTTTTCCCCGCCGTGGGCTGGTATCAGCTGCCGCGACCGAGCGTGACCGCGTGCATCTTCGTGATTCTGGCCGCCGTCTTGAATTCCAAATTCGGCCGCGACATCGAAGAACTGGTCGCCGAGCGGTTGCAACTGATGTGGCACCGCGTGAGGGTCCACGTGTTTGTCGCTCTGTTCGATCTCGTGATGGATTTTTTCAAAGAGGTCCTCGAGTGGTTGGAGCGAGTCCTGTACGAGGTTGACGAATGGCTCCGCTTCAAGAGCGGCGAAAGTCAATTCACGCTGCGCGTGAAGGCGCTGCTCGGACTTCCCTGGTCCATCGTGCGGTTCGTTGTCGGGTTCCTCGTCACCGTGTTGGTTGAGCCGCAGATCAATCCGATCAAGCACTTTCCGGTGGTGACCGTTTCGCACAAAGTCATTCTGCCGATGCAGCCGATGCTGGCCACTCCGCTTGATCCTGTCTTCGGTAAAGTGCTCGCCAACACAATCGCGGGTGTGACCGTTCTCCTGCTGCCCGGCGTTGTGGGCTTTCTGGTCTGGGAGCTGCGGGGAAATTGGCGGTTGTATGCCGTCAATCGCCATCGCGAGTTGAGACCCGTGATCGTCGGCAGCCACGGCGAGACGCTGGTCCGTTTGATGAAGTTAGGGCTGCACTCCGGCACTCTTCCGCGGCTCTTCGCCCGTTTGCGGCGAGCGGCCCGACGCGTCGATCCGGCGCGGCGGCTGCGTGCCCTCATGGGTCCCTACGCGAAGCTCCACCATCTGGAGTTGAATGTGCGCCGCTTCTTCGAGCGGGAATTTCTGTCGTTTCTCGCGGAATCGACGGCCTTCAACGGCATCGCCATCGATGTGGGAAAGACGGAAGTTGGGACCAACAGCCTTCGCGTCGAGCTGCGTGCGCCCCAGCTGGGCGACGAGCCTCTCTGGATCGCATTCGAGGAAGAGTCGGGCCGGATGGTTGCCGGCGTGTGGCGCGCCGGTTGGGCTCGCAATTTGTCGCAGGCACAAAGGGCCGTGCTTGCCGGTCTGCTCGTCGGCTTTTATCGAATCGGCGGTGTGGATCTCGTACGCGAGCAGATCGAGGCCTGCCTGGGAGCGCAGGTCCGCCCGTACGACGTGACGGAAGCCGGCTTGACGCTCCTGCCCGGTTCGAGCCGTCATAAGACAGTGATCTACAACCTTGACGAGTTTCCCGAGATCGCGCCGCGAATGGAAGATTTACCCCCGATCGGGACTTATCCCACGGGTGGTTTGCCCCCCGTCGACAGCGAAGCGCTCGTCTTTGAGCGGACTCGCACGCTGTGGCGCGATTGGGTCGAGGCCTGGTCTTGCGAGGACGCGCGCGAACCATTTCCTGCTCTGCTCCCGCCAAAGGCCCATCCCGACTCGTTTGCCCCGTCCGTCTGATTCGCCGGTGTGGAATCGGCAATTCGGGCAATCTACGTGACGCGTCGGCAGGAGTGGGAGCTTTTTTTCCATGTGCGATTGTGCATGCACCTGCCCAGCTTTGCCGATAGTACGGAAAGAACCGATTCTGCGGGCCGTGCGCCCACATGAGCATTTGCTCAAGCATCGGTCAAACGAATCACGCGTCGGTGACGAGTCGGCGCCTGGATTTTCAGAAAGGGAGTTCGCGTGGAAGATCGTCTTGCAAAAAGTCTTCGGGCCGCGCACGACCGTCACGCGCAACATCTCAACGCTTCTCAAAGTCCGGCCGCCGAACACGCGAGCCATCGCCCGCCGGCGGATGAGCACGCGTCCACGGAACACCATGGCGTGGAACACCACACAACGGAACACCACACAGCGGAACACCACGGTGGCGAACACCACGGCCCGCATCCTTGCTTCGGCCAACACTGCGCAGCGCATCACGTCGCGGGGCACGAGGGCGGGACAGAACACCATTCCGCCGCCGGCCATCATCCGCACTCGACTGCCGCGGACCATCACGGCCATGACACGGTCGCCGATCATCATGTCCTGAGCGCGGCTCAAGCTCACCACGACCATCCGGCGGTCGCGGTCAACCACGTCCACGCGGTGGCGGCTGCTCCTGCTCCCCAAGTTCACGCGCCCTTGCACCAAATTCACCCGCCGCAGCCTGCGCCGGCAGCGCCCCTGCCGGCTGCGGTCGCGCCGGGCCTTGCGCCGGTCGCGACGCTGGCGCCCAGGCGCATCGCGCCGGCTCGCACGCCGGTGTCGGGAGTCGCGGCATTGAGAAATCGGTTGAATATGCGCGGCGGGCGAGTTTCCATCGTGGGCACCGTGCTTTTGAGCGTTTTGATCAGCACGGGAATCTTTTCACTGCAAATGATCTCGAAGTGGCGACGCCCGAAGGCCGCCGAACCGGTCGCGAAAACCGAGAGTTTGGATCAGCCGCTCACGATCGCGTCGACGCAAGACGACACGCAACCGACGAACGATCCGACCGATTCACCGGCCCCTACACCGAACGCGGCCCCTTCGGTACAAACTGCTTCCGATCCCGACCCCAGTGCCCAGCACGGTCTGGATGAATTCTTCGCGAACAATAAGCAAGCGGTCGCTTCGAGCAGCCCGTCGGCCGGTGAAACCAAAGCATACCGTGCGCCCTACGCGCCCGATCCCGTCGATCTGAGCAGCGCGAGCGAGCACGCCGCAGATCATGATTCTTTCGCGGCCGCTCAACCGACGGCGCCCTCAAGCCTTCCTTCGGCGACACCGGCGGGTCTCTATCAACAAACCGCCTCGAATATGACTGTCTCGCCGGCTTCGCAGGATGCTGCGGCCGAGCAGCCCGCCGCCCTGTTGTCGTCGCAAATGTCGTCGCCGTCCTCCGAAGTGCCGGGGTTGCCAGCGCCGAGCCAGAGACCACAATTCGCCAAGCCCGCGAATTCAAACGTCGCGGATTGGAACCGGTCTGTTCCGGCTGCCGCTCCTGCCCCGACGGTGGCCGCATCCCAGGCTCCGAACACGATCGAAGGATCGCACAGCACTCTCGATGCGCCGGGCCCGGTCATTTTGCCGGGGCGCGCCACTGGCCCGGTCGCTCCCATTTCCGCCGTAGCCGTTCCAACCGTAGTGCCCGCGGCCGCCACGGTGGATTCGCTGCCGCCGCTTCGCGACTTGTCGCAGCCGGCTCCCGGTGCTCCGCAGCAGGTCGCGTCTGCCGCGGCGAGCATGCCGGCCGGCGTCGATCCTGTCACCGGACTCTATAATCATCGGCCGAATGCCGCATTGCCGGAAGCGGACCATTCCGAGACCACGAGCGCACTCGCGCCTTTGGATCGCACGAAAGTCATGTCGTTCCAATTCCGCAATGCTCCCTGGACCGTTGTGCTCTCGCAAT
>CAYWOV010000147.1:0-6787 GCA_964459965.1 uncultured Planctomycetaceae bacterium
AAAATCTCGGCAAAGCTTGTCGTAACAAGCGAAATCGGTCAGGGAAGCACGTTTGCCGTGCAGATTCCGGTCGCAACAGGCGGTTGATTTGGACGGACAAAACGCGATGAAGGATAGCGACATTCGCTCAGTCTTGATCGTCGATGACGAGGTCGACGCCTGTGAAAATCTGCGTGATATCCTCGTCGACGTTGGATACCGAGT
The DNA here is from genome assembly GCA_964459965.1 of uncultured Planctomycetaceae bacterium. Classification (GTDB taxonomy): domain Bacteria; phylum Planctomycetota; class Planctomycetia; order Planctomycetales; family Planctomycetaceae; genus DASPSM01. The sequence goes on from CAYWOV010000147.1 coordinate 205, forward strand.
CGGTATCGCCCGGAACGGCCCAGAGGCGATCGAGCAAGTGGCCAAGTCCGCTTTCGACATTGCCTTACTCGATCTCAAAATGCCCGGCATGGACGGCGTCAGCGTCTACCGCCAGATCAAGCGGCTTAGTCCCGAAACGGTCGCAATCGTGATCTCCGCGTTTTCCGGAAGCGACCTGGCGGAACTTGCCGTCGAAGAGGGGGCGACGCAAGTTGTCGCAAAGCCGGTCGAGGTGCCGCAACTCTTGACGGCCATCGCGGCGTCGCTCGCCCAGCCATTGGTCCTGGTCGTCGACGACGACGCAGAGTTTTGCGACAACTTGTGGCAAATCTTGTCCAGAAGAGGTTACCGACTGGCATTGGCTCACACTGCCCAGGACGCCGGACGGCAATTGGCCACGAAATCTTTCAATGTGGTGCTCATCGATTTGAGACTTCCCGGGTCGGAGCGAGGCGAAGATGTTTTCCGCACCGCGCTCAATACCAATCCCGGTGCCCGACGAATTCTCATGACCGGCTTCCGTGAAGAGTCGCTGGAAGCAATCCATCGATTGGTGGAGCAGGGCGTTGACGCCGTTTGCTACAAGCCCATCGATGTCGACAATCTGCTGAACATGTTGGGTGGCTGACACGCCGCTATCGATCGTCGTTTTATTGATGTTTGCCGGATAGACCCCGGAGGACCAGGACGGGACAAGTTGCCAGGCGGCAAACTCGTTCTGCAACGGAGCCGATCAAGAGCCGAGTCAATCCACTGCGGCCATGCGAAGGCATGACGATCAAGTCCGCCTTGAGCCGATCGGCGAACGTGGTAATCTCCTGGCCGGGATCCCCGAAAGAGATGTGAAAGTCGGAGTTGTGGAACGGACTTGCTGCGAATCCTTCTTGGAAGGCCCTCTTTGCATCGTGCGCTCGAGCGTCGTTGTCGACCACGTCCCAAATCATTCCCGGATCCGAGGCGGTAATCATCGGCAGAACGTGGATCACATGGAGGTTGGCCAAATCGGCGACCAGTTCGTGGGCAGTCTCGAGCGCCTGGGCGGACCGTTCCGAGAAGTCATAGGGCACCACCACGCACTTTTTTGGAAACCAGCTCATCACTCACTCCTCTTAGGGACCAATCCAGATCGGGTATCACGAAGAAGCGCAGGCTCGATTTCGCAATTGGAGTGCCGAGCGAGATGCGACACTTTACGGCACACCAGCCGCGCGCTGTAATCCTTTTTAGTCGACGTCCTGTGTGCGAAACCGCACAGATCGCGCGGCTTCGCACAATGCACCGATTGGGTGAGAGTCTGATTGCGAAGACCGGTAGACTTGGGGAATGACGTTGAGCGAACCATCCAAGATCGAATTGCTGATCGCCGATGATGACGCCGATTTCCGCGGAAGCGCGGCGCGGCGTTTTCGTCGCCGCGGCTTCAACGTTCAAGAGGCGGGAAGCGGAAACGAGGCGCTGGAGTTCCTGAACCAGCGAAACTTCGACGTGGCCCTTTTGGACATGATGATGCCGGGACTCTCCGGTATTGAGGTGCTTGATCGAATCGCCGGCGAGCCTCGCGACGTGGAAGTCATTTTATTGACGGCCCAAGGGACGATCGATTCCGCGGTGAAAGCGATGAAACTGGGGGCCTCCGACTATCTGACCAAGCCGTTTCCTTTGTCGGAACTCGAAGTACTGATCGAAAAAGCGTGCGAGCGATCGCGGCTCAAGAAGGAGAATCGCCAACTGAAGGCCGTGCTTCAGCGGAGCCAGATCGATCCTGACATCATTGGCCAGTCGCCTGCCATGTGTGCGGTCTTTCGGCTGATCGAAAAGGCCGGGCCGAGCGATCGGCCAATCCTCATTCAGGGCGAGAGCGGGACAGGCAAGGAATTGGTGGCCCGCGCCCTGCATCGCCGCAGCCCCCGCGCCGAGCGTCCTCTCGTAATTGTCAACTGCGCCGCGCTGCCGGAGCAGCTTTTGGAGAGCGAACTCTTTGGCCATGAGAAAGGCTCATTCACCGGCGCAGGGGCCGCCAAAGCCGGGTTGATCGAGATCGCCGACGAAGCGACCCTTTTCATCGACGAAATCGGTGAAATGCCAGCCGCCATGCAGGCCAAACTGTTGCGCGTGCTCGAGGACGGTTCGATGCGCCGCGTCGGCTCGCTGCGAGAACGACGTGTCAACGTCCGCGTGATTACCGCAACGAATCGCAATCTCGCCGAGGAGGTCCGCGCCAACCGTTTCCGCGAGGACCTCTTTTACCGGATCAACACCATGACAATCGATTTGCCGCCGCTGCGGGAGCGCGTGGGGGACATTGGGTTGTTCATCGACCGGTTCCTCGGTCCCGGATGGGAAATTGCGCCGGAAGTGGTGGAGAAGCTCGAGAGATACCGCTGGCCTGGGAACGTCCGGCAATTGATCAACGTCATCGAACGGGCGAAAATCCTGGCAGATGATCGGTCGATCGTTGCCTCCGATCTCACGCCGGAATTGAACGCAGTGCCCACAGGCTCTTCCACGCTGGGGCCGGGCGATGGCCCCTTGTCCGACGACCTGCAATCGCTGCAAAAATCAAAAATCATGGAGGTCTTAGACCGCGTCAGCGGGAACAAGACACGTGCCGCCCGTCTCTTGGGAATTACCCGCCGGTCTCTTTATCGGCTTCTGGAACGATATGAGTTGGGCGACGACGCGAACGATCGTCCAACAACGTGAAGACGCGCGCCCGCAGTGTCGCCGCCGCTATCACTTTTTGCCGCGCGAGCTATGCCGAACTCCACCCGACAATTTAGCGAAAAACGATTTTCGCGGAGCGCGGCAGGCTCATTCGCCATCCCAGCCGCTACGCGCAAAGCCGTTGAGTAGGCCGCTCTCACACCCGACCGAGCTCGGGGTTTCCGACTTGTACAGGCTCATTTGCGGAGTCAATGGCCCACGGCGGATTTGCCATCCCCGCGACTTTGATTCCGAGCTTTTCCAGGACGGCGAATCGCGTGGCCTCGGCCAATTGCGGCCAAAGCGTACCTCGCCCCGGAAACACGCTCAGCAGGTTGGAGACGAACGGCGGTTCGTGACTATGGTCGATGACGGTCGGCATGGGGGCCAGACCGGGTTCGACCTGATCGACATGCATCGCCTGCACCGTCGTGCCGGCCCATCCAGCAACGTCGTGTCGCACGACTCGGAGAACGGGATACGCGTTTGTGACAAGCTTTCGCAGCCGATCGATCTCGGATGGAATTGGACGCTGGTCCCTGCCGTCGGCGACCGGAAACCAGCGGCTCGTCCCGAACATCGAATGCGACTCATGCGGCAGATGATTCAGTCCCTCCATGTCCACCACGCAATAGGGTATTCGTGCCAAACGAGGTTCAACGGTCAGGCAGTGCGTCTTGAGTCCGACCCGCGTGAATTCTGTTTGCGGGTGGGCCTTCGCTCCGTTCGCATATCCGTTCGAAGGGACCTGCGGCCACAACCCGGCCCCACCCACGTTGGCTGCAATAATCACAAGACCCGCTTCGATTTCTTCGTTCCGTCCTGTCAACACGCCCCGAACCACATCGCCGCTCTTCAAGAGCGACGTCACCCGCGATCGTGTCCGGATATCGACACACTGATATTCCGCCTGGGCGGTGAGACGTTGGAGGAGCACGTCGGGTCGAATGGCCCGATCGGGAAGGCGGTACGCGCGCCTCACCATCGTTTCCGGGAGTCCGGTTTCCTCAACGGCGACGGGGATAGCGACCTTTTGAAACGGAATGCCCGCGTCATTCCAGGCTTCCGTCCAATACGCGACATCTGACGTCGGTGATGCAAAGACATAGATCATCTCGCCCGTATTGGGCTCAACACACTCGGGACAGAATTGAAGCGTCTCTTTGAGCGACTCGTAGCAGAAACGCGCGAGATTCCGCTGCCGCGGCGCGAACCACGCACCACTATAAAGCCAGCCCTGATTCTTGCTTGACGCGGCACTCCCCAAATCCGATGCCTCCAAAAGCATGACCGGAAATCCCGATTGGGAGAGCCGAACGGCGATCGACAGGCCGGAAACGCCTCCGCCGATGATCACGATCCGTCGCGAGGTCGTCGTCTGGGAAGTGGACATGTCCGTGTCTTTCATTTCAATTCGTCAAACATATTGACCAGTGCCGCCAGCACGTCCATCGTGGAGATAATTCCCACCAGTCGGCCGTCGCTTTCGACAACGGGAACGCGGTGCCAATGCGCGAGGCACATCTTGCGGGCGACCTCAACGAGGAGCTGATCGGGCGAGGCGCCGCTCACCGTGGGCGACATACAGTCGACCACAGTTCCCGACTCGCCGAAGCGGAGGGTACGCGCACGTGCAGGCGCGTTGTGTGCTGCCTCTCCGTTGTGGCGGAACACGTCTCCGCTCCACCCCGCCGAATCGCCCCCTGCGCTCCGACTGCGCACGACATCCCACAGCGAAAGGACCCCGATCAGCCGGCCTTCCGCGTCGACGACGGGAGCACCCGTGATCTGATGCCGCTCGAGCGTCTCGACAGCTGATGCAATCGACTCGCCTCCGCGGAGTGTCACGGGATTTCGCGTCATGACGTCGGCGGCCTTCAGGCTGATCATACGAGTGACGAGTGATGGCATGATCTGTTTCCTTCCTGCAAATGATCGAATGCTGCATTCTTCCTGCATCCGCTTGAACGGATATCGCAGATTCTGTACCCGGCCCGTCCTTCGGCGATTGAGATCGTCAGAATTGGTTTTTCTCGGCGAAAACGGCAAAACGTGCGGAAATTTCGCCCGAAGACGGTGCGCGGACGCGAGCAAAGATGTGCAGAACCGCCCCGAAGTGTGCGACATCGCACACTTGGAACTGCTCGTAGAAGTCGGGCCCCGCCATCGAGTTGTCGTCGGCTTGCGCGAGTGCGGCTGTGCTCTCAGCGCGCCGTTCCCATCCGGTCGAGCGATTTCGTGGCGCGAACCACGTTTTCTTCGCGGTCGTCGGCAAGCTCGAAATCTAAGTGGCGAAAAGTCGCCAACATGCGAAAGTTGGTGGTTTCGGTCGTGGCGACGACCCGTCGCAGACCCCAGTTTCTCGCGACTTCGAGGCAATATTCGGTCAACGTTAGCCCGAGGCCCTGGTGGTGAAACTCATCGCCGATGAGAATCGCGAACTCGCCCGTTTCGTGCCCGGGATCGGCGACGAGGCGGCCCACGCCGATCAGTTTTCGCGCGTCGCCCTCGTCAAGCTCAGCCACAATGGCCATTTCCCGGTCGTAGTCGATAAAGCAGAAACGCGACCCCATCTCGTGCGTGGTTCCCTTGAACGAGTAGCCGAAGCGGGCGTGAATTGACTCGAACGAACAGCTGGCGATGAGGGCGTGCCATAATTGCTCATCCTCCGGACGAATCGGACGCAGCAGGATCTCCAAACCGCCGTTGAGCGTGACGAGACGATTGAATCCCTCTGGGTAGGGACGGATGGCCAAATGCTCGAACGGCCGTGCCGTCAGTGGCTGGTAGTTCGGATCCCGGACCGCGCGAGCATCGAGGGCGACGATCCGCCGTGGCGACGCCACGAGTGGGTTGATGTCGAATTCCTTGATCTGGGGTGAGTCGGCAATCAAGTACGAAAACCGGATCAAGACTTCGATAAGCTGCTCGATATTGACCCCCGGGCGGCCCCGATAACCTTCCAGCAGCGGCCAACAGCGCAGTTTGGTCAGCATGCGGCGGGCGAGCCGCTCGTTGAGCGGCGGCAATTCCAAGACTCGATCCTTGAGCAGCTCCGCCGTGACGCCCCCCATTCCGAACAAGAGCACGGCTCCGAACGTCGCGTCTTTCTTCGCCCCCAAAATCAATTCCTGGCTGGCCGGCTCGGCGATCATCTCCTGCACGGCAACGCCCTCGATTCGTGCGCCAGGCACAGCGCGGAGGGCCGAGGCCGTAATCTGTTCGAACGCCGTGCGGACGTCCTCCTCGCTCCGCAAATCGAGACGCACGCCGCCGACGTCGGTCTTGTGCGAAATGTCGGGCGAGAGAATCTTCATCACGACTGGAAAGCCGATTTCTTTGGCGGCGCCGGCGGCCTCGTCGGCGGTCTTTGCCACCAGCCGCATCGTCGTCGGAATTCCATACGCCGCGAGTTGGGCTTTACAAAGCGGTTCGGATATCAGCGATTCGGAATGGCTGACAGTGGCTGCAAACCGCTCCTGGATCTCTTTCCGATCAAGGGAAAAATGGACCGGCACTTCGCGGGGTACCTCGTACAAGATCTCGCGATTTCGGGCGTAAGAAACGAGATGCAGGAAGGCCCGCACGGCCTTCGCGGGATTTTCGTAGGTCGGGATGCCCGCCTTGTTAAGCTGCTCGATGCCCGCTTGGACGGTGCTGCCTCCCATCCAGGCGGCGAGAATCGGCCGGGTCGGATAGAGACGGTCATCCACGCCGCGTCGCCTTGGTTCACGGTTGACGATTATCGCGGGCCTCGGGTCGGCTCAAGGGTAAAGCCGCTGCCGCCGCCAGGGGTCGCCCTCGCTCTCGCGGGTGAAGCGAATGCGGTCGTGGAGCCGGTACTGGTGATCCTGCCAGAACTCGATCTGAATTGGCGTCA
>CAYWOV010000148.1:0-6754 GCA_964459965.1 uncultured Planctomycetaceae bacterium
GAGATCATGACTCCGCAGCACATCGACCTGGTTTGCCAATATGCGGATGTGCTCCAGATTGGAGCCCGCAATATGCAAAATTATCCCCTGCTGCAGGCGGTTGGCGAAACCCGCAAGCCGGTCCTTTTGAAGCGCGGGCCAGCCGCCACGATCGACGAATTTCTGTTAGCCGCGGAATATATCCTCGACCAGGGGAACGAGCAGGTCGTGCTGTGCGAACGGGGCATTCGGACATTCGAAGCACACACGCGGTTCACACTTCCGCTGGCGACTGTGCCCTATTTGCACGAGCGGACGCATCTTCCGGTTGTCGTCGATCCCAGCCACGGCACGGGAATCGCCTCGCTGGTTCCCGCCATGTGTAACGCGGCCGTTGCGGCGGGCTGCGACGGACTGCTCGTCGAAGTTCATCCGGATCCGATGTCAGCGGTCAGCGATGGCGACCAGTCGATTACGCCGATTGTCTTCAACAAGATCATGCAGGATTGCCGTAAGATCGCCGCCGCGCTGGGCCGGTCAATCGCATCCTGAGGCGGTCGTTTCGCCGACCGTCAGCTCTTTCCGTACCGCCCCGTGTAGTACCCCGGTTGTGGGCCATGTTGGATCGGCTCCGCCGACGGCGTACCATGCTTTTTGAGGAGCTCGACAAGCTTTTCGAGGCGAGGCTCGCGGATCCAGACTTTCTCGACCTGGCCCTCGTTATATGTCACCTCAAGATGCGATTCGCCATCCTTGGCGGCCGGATTCTTGAAAAATCCGTCGTCCGCCAAGTCGACGAACACGGCGCCCAACTCTGACTTCGGCATATCAAGGACTAGGCATTCCTCTTCGGGACCTGGCGACTGCTCGGCGGAAGGTCCAACCGTCAGTGAGAGCAATCCGCCCCCTCGACTGTTTGCGTTTGAGAATCCCCGCAGGCCGGTCGGAGCACCGCTCCGAAGGCCCAGGTTGGATCCGTTCCGCGGGAGGATTCTCAGCGTGACATGGACAAACTCGGGGTTAACTCCCGGGTAGGGGTATTGAACTTCGAGGCGAACCCTGGTGATTTGCGGCGAATCTGCAGGACTCGAATCGGTATGACTGGCGGGCAGAACCTCCGGCATTCCGTTGAGACCGGCGACGCCGCCGACGGAATTGACGTCGTAGACAATCTCGAGACTTTTAAAGTCGGGAGCGCCGCCTGCCGTGAGGTGGATCTTTTCAGACGACGAACATCCGGCCTCGAAAAGGCCGAGGAGTAAAGTCGCCGCAGAGATCGCCAGCGTGCGTTTCACGGCAGCCCTTCCATGGTCGCTTACGCGTTCGCAGGGCCTACAACCGAAATAACAGGCCCGACGCGTGCATCTGGCTTTATCGACAAATCGGGAAATCCGATTGAAAGTTCCAAAGCCAGCCGGTCAGGTCACTTGTCGGACGGAGCAATTGCTGCGCTGACAGATGGCGCGCGAAGGAATCTTTGAGCACGCTCAATGCGGCTGATGGTCGGTTGCCGGCGGCTTTAGTGTGCCGATCACTGCAGAGAGATCGTTCCAGCCTTCCGCCTCCATTAGCTGTTCCAACTGGTCGACCAACCGGTCGGAGATGCCTGGGTCGTAGAAATTCGCAGTTCCCACCTGGACGGCCGACGCGCCGCAAACCAAGAAATCCAAGACATCATCGATTGATGCGATTCCGCCGACTCCGATGATCGGTATCCGCACGGCCTTTGCGACTTGCCAGACGGCGCGAAGCGCAAGCGGTTTGATGGCTGGTCCGCTTAATCCGCCGAGGACTCCGCCAAGAATCGGTCGGCGCCGGCGCCAATCAACCGCAAGACCCTGAAAAGTGTTGACGAGAGAGACGGCGTCCGCCCCCGCGGCGGCGGCGGCTTCGGCGATCGGCACGATGGCCGTCACGTTGGGCGTCAACTTCGCGATGATCGGAAAACGGCAGGCCGCACGGACACGACTCACGACCTCGGCAGTTCGCTCGGGATCGGTGCCGAAGTCGACGCCGCCGCTTACATTCGGGCATGAAATATTGAGTTCGAGGGCAGCGATCAGCGGAAACTGATCGAGTCGAGCGGCCAGTGAGACAAATTCGTCGGCATTGTGGCCGGCGATGTTCACGATGACCGAAGTCCCGAGACTCAGCAGAAAGGCAAGATGTTTTTCGAGAAACGCCTCAAGGCCGTCGTTATCCAAACCAATCGGATTCAGCATGCCCCCCGCGGTTTCGACCGTTCGGGGGGGAGGATTTCCGATGCGAGGGAGCGGCGTGACGGTTTTAGGAATGATGCCGCCGAGCCTCGAAAACCGCACAAACGACTGCATCTCGCGCGCGTAGCCGAAGGTTCCGGACGCGACAAGAATCGGATTCGCGAGTTTCAGGCGATTCAGCGTGACAGCGAGCCGGCTCAACGGGGTGATCATCCTCCGAAGCCAGCATATCAAGCGGTTGGAGCAGGCGAAACGGCGACAACTGGCCCTAAAGAAACGACAAAGATGCGGTCCACAAAGCGCGCAGCATGGTCCGTCCAAACGGCGATCCCGGCGCGCAAAAAACGAAGCGCGTTAGATCACGCCGCCATGTGTGCGATAGGGAGTTTCAAGATCCGGCATGTCGAGCCCCCAGATTCGCTCCCAGCTTTCTGGGATGTGCCGAAGGCCTTCCGAAGCGTAGATCAGTTCCTTCGCGCGGACGTCGGGCGACGACGAGTAGATCGGCACAAAGCAGCCGACCTGCGACGTGGCCGCCAGAAGCATCGCCGTGATAAGGAGCTTCCGCATCTGTCACCTCCACCGACGGGCGGATAAGGGCGCAGCGTCGCACCGACGCAACGGCAACAATCCGACCGCGCTCGGCATTTCAGCCGAGTTGCGAAACGAATCAATCAGTAAACGAACTTGTAAGTGGGTTCGATCGAGACGTCCCCGAGGGGGACTTGCATGGGAAGGGTCATCAGACTGGGAATGCGGGTTCCCCGGCGTTCGATCCGTTGTTCCTTCAACGGTTTAGGTCTCTTCTTTAAAACCGGTCGCTTAGGAAGGTAGTCGCACCGCTGGGGCGGTGGGAACAGCCATCTTTAATTCCATCGGCAATTCGGGGCGAAAAGTTAAGCGTGATGTACCGGTTCTGGCGAAGAAGTCGACCCTGCGGCCGCGCGAGCCGCGGCATCAGCGGCTTCTTGCTCGAGTTGTCGCACGCGCTCTTCCATTTCTTTACCAGGCTTGAACGTAACCACCCATTTTTCAGCCACATCGACTCGTTCACCGGTGCGCGGATTGCGCGCCTTCCGGGCCGCCCGCTTTTTCACCTCAAAAACGCCGAAATTTCGAAGTTCAATGCGGTGATCGGCCACAAGAGTTTCAATGATGGCGTCGAACGTCTTTTGAACAATCTCTTTGGTCTTGAGTTGGGTAAGCCCAATTTCGTCGGAAATCGATTTCACGATTTCTTTTTTGGTCACGGTTCAATTCTCCCCCGAGAGATGCGACCGGAGCAGCAACTCCGTCCTTTGAGCAGTGCCGAGTGAGTCTCAACTGTAATGGTAAGTTAGACTTAGTGTCAAGTCGGTTCACGGCCGACAACACCGAGATATTTTCCAAAATGCCACTTTTGCAAGGAAAACTTCGACGGATTCGACGTTTTTTCGCACAGGACGCATTGAGGAACTTCGGTCTTATTTGGATCGCTTCCAGACATGCGTAGCCGGCTTAGAGATCGTCAGTAAACCGAAATAAGCCAACAGGTTAACTGCGTAGTTACTTACCGGATGCGTCTGTCAATCTCCTCCGCATCACGCTCTCACCCGACCGGCAGCGCGGGGCTTCCCGAGCGTGGCGACTCCGACCAGGCAGCGGGCCCGACTGTCAAACTTATCGATGCTCGACGTCAATTACAGAAACAGCCGCAGGTTGTGGCGATGACCTAAGTGCCACATGCCATTTACGTTGTCGATGATTCGCAGCGAGTGTGGCGCAAAGCGAGCGAGAGCGCCAGCATTCGGCTGTTCAGTTCAAACATCAACGATGCGCGCGAGATGCTGGATGTCCTCGAGGGGCACGAACTGACCGTGGCCGGCGCCAGGGCACGACTGCTGCGTCGTCGTCCAGGTCTCACGGCTCTCCAGGTTTGAGTTCCAAAAGGGCCACGTGCGGCACTGGGACGGCCGCGCAGCATAGACCGTGCAGCGCCTCGTTTCCGAGTCGAAGAATGTACAGTCTCCGTTCTTACGTTCCGTAAGCGAGACGCGGTCTTCGATTAATCGAGTGTGCAGCCGGCGAAATTCTTCGATGGTCATGTCGCGCAACGCCGCGATTTGGGCAATTTCCTCTTCGGTGACCCAAACAACTCCCGGCGCTCCCGTGCAACAGTTGCCACACTGGGTGCAAGTGAAGTTCAGTCCGTCCTTGTACCACGGCGAACGCTTTGTCATGCCGCCCAGTCTACGAATCCGCTCGCAACCCGACAACGATCGGCGTCCGCTGCCTGAGTGTGCATCGCCGGTGCTGCATCATCAGCTTGCTGATGCTAACATGGGCGACTTGCGATTGATCCTCACCCGGAAGGCAGTATGACTCGGCTAAGTTTGGCGACATTTTGCGGCTTATTTTTCTGCACTTTCCTGGGAGCTGTTGCAGACGAGGGAATTCGCGTCGAGCGAGTCTTTGGACGAGAGCTTCCCGATCCCTATAAACATCCGGCGTCCATCACCGAACTCGCCAACGGTGATCTGTACCTTGTTTACTACGGCGGCTCGGGAGAATACGGCGATGACACGTACGTCCGCGGATCCCGCCTCGAAAAGGGCTCGAACCAATGGGCGACACCCACGACCATTGCGGATACGCCTTTTCGTGGGGATGGGAACGCGGTCGTGTGGCAGGCGCCCGACGGCATCGTTTGGCTCTTTTACGTAAACCGGTACGGGCCGACATGGTCCAATTCGCGAATCAAGTTCAAGATCTCTCGCGACGGCGCGAAGACCTGGTCCGACTCTGACATGATCTCTTTCGATGAAGGAACCATGGTTCGAGCGCGGCCGATTGTGCTCAACAACGGTGACTACCTTCTGCCAGCCTATCGCGAAACGGGGAACGATCAGGAATTTGTCGGACGCGACACAGGCTCTTATTTCTATCGAATGAAAAAAGGCTCGCACGACTGGGTCGCCACTAAAGTAATCCAGTCGCTGTCCGGCAACCTGCAGCCGTCGGTTGTCCAAATCACCGACGATTATCTCGTTGCCTACTGTCGGCGGGGCGGGGGGTACGGCGCAAAGGATAACGGACGCCTGGTGCGCTCCGAGTCGCATGACGGAGGCGTCACCTGGAGTCGAGGAATGGAGTCGTCTTTCTCCAACCCAAACGCAGCGACCGATTTCATCAAGTTGCGGAACGGCCACTTGCTCTTGGTCTACAATGACAACCCGCACAGTACACGGATGCCGTTGACGGTCGCCATTTCGATCGACGGCGACCGAACTTATCCCTACAAGCGAAATATCGTAAACAAGCCGGGTGACTCCGCAGCTTATCCGACGGCCATCCAGACTGGCGACGGCAAGATCCATGTCGTGTACACGTCGGAAAATCGGACGCTGATCAACCACGCCATTTTCGACGAGACGGCCATTTTATCGTCGGGGGGGCACTAATCGGTTTCCATGTCGCATGATCGCTTTGCCGCACGCCGTGAACGTCTGCTGCGCCGACTCAAGACGGCAAGTTTGGAAGCACTGCTTGTCACATCGCCCTTCAATGTCCGCTATCTGACCGGTTTTACCGGCGAAGACAGTGCCTTGGTCGTTGGGCGAGGACTGACAGTTCTTGTCAGCGACAGCCGATTCGAGACGCAGATTTCACAGGAATGCCCGGGACTCGAAGCCCGCATTAGGCCGAATACTCAACCGCTGACCGAAGCGATTGGTCAAGTCGTCGTCAACGCGAAGCTGTCCAAGATTGGTTTCGAAGGGCGAACGACTTCGTACGCGCAATGGGAATCGCTGGCGACCGCGGCGAAGGGAGTGCAACTCGTTGCACAGGTCGAGCAGGTTGAATCCCTAAGGACAATAAAAGACGCAGATGAAGTCGTGCAGATTCGCGAAGCGATTCATCAGGCCGAACGCGGTTTCAATTTGTTGAAAGCCTCGCTACGCGGCGAGATGTCGGAGCTTCAAGCGGCAAACGAGCTCGAGCATTCAATGCGGCGATTCGGCGCGAGACAGGCAAGTTTCGAAACAATCATCGCAGTGGGGCCCCGAGCCGCCTTGCCTCATGCTCGCCCGACGAAGATGCGGGTTGAAGAAGCAAATTTCGTTCTGATCGATTGGGGGGCAACGAACACCCAGGGTTACCACAGTGACTTGACGCGAGTTCTAGCCACCGGTACGATCTCGCCCAAACTTGAGAAGCTACATGGAGTTGTGTTAAACGCGCAGCAGCGGGCCATCGAAGCGATTCGACCAGGTATCGCAGCTGCTGAAGTCGATTCAATTGGGCGGGAGGTTATTGCCAAAGCGGGCTGGGGAAAGAACTTCGGCCATGGGCTCGGTCACGGGATTGGCTTGGAGATTCACGAAGGACCGCGATTCTCGCGAGCTTCCAAGGACATCTTGAAAGCCGGAATGGTCGTGACAGTTGAGCCGGGCATTTATTTGCCAGGCTTTGGGGGAATTCGAATCGAAGACGACGTCTTAGTCACCCGCGACGGATACGAAGTTCTGTCGTCACTGCCGCGTGAATTTGCCTGCGCCAATTAGATTGCGGGACGT
>CAYWOV010000149.1:0-6730 GCA_964459965.1 uncultured Planctomycetaceae bacterium
GCAATTTCTTGCTGAAGCCCATCGACAGGCGAGTGAATCGCTTCATGAATGTCCGCAAGGTCAGATTGTGGCGCTCGACGTGGCTTGTGCAGATCGTCGAAACGTCGTTTATGTTCTGAACAGCTATCCGCTCCGTCCCGGTCAAATCCGGGGGAGCGTAGCGGCCGACTTCCGGGTTGCGGTATTGCTTTATCAGGATGCCGTGTCGGATCGTCCGGCCGAATTCTTCGCGGATCGCGGGAACGTAGCACGGCCAACCGTCAGTCGAGAGCTGCGGTCGATCCGCGCCCATCGTGACAGGAGGGCGGATCATGCGACGGTTGAGATCCGCGATCATCGCTTGCGGCGTTTGCATCGTCCGCTTGCCGATCGCGAACGTCGCCAAGAGTTTCGTTTTCTGGTCGATGGCCGTGAACAGGTAGATGTCCCCGATTTCCTGATTGAGCAATTCGCGGCCGTGCAAGTGGCCCTGCTTCTTGCGGCAGAACGTCCAAATTTCGTCCAGCTCGACGTGCTCCAAATACAGGTTGCACAGATTCAAATCGAGGAATTCGCGGCAAGCGTTTCCGAAGCGAACCAAGAGCCGCATGATCGCGTTGCGGCTGCTCCCGGTGATTTCTACGCGCCCGTTTTGTGGATGGACGACCACATTCCCATCATCAACGAAGCGGGAATGGTTGTCGAAAACAAGACGCGGCCACTTCGGCCCTGAATAAGCTCCGTGCCAAACGCGAAAAATCGCTTTTCAAACGAAGACACCACCTTGTCAAGAGGGGGTGCATGAATCCGAATTGGCGGGGAAAAACTCTAAAGCGGATATCAAGGTCCGCCCCCGTTTCGGGAGGTCGGCGCGGTTGTATCAAGCGGGCGCAGGAATAACTAGGAGGGGAGTTCAACCTCCTGAAAAACAGCTTCGCGATAATCCATGACGTTTCGTTAACGATCGAAGCCAACGCCCAGGCGGCGAGGTTGACACGCTTACAAATTCGCGTAGTCTTCAAGACCTCAAGCCCGTGACCTCAGGCGAGGCGCCTGGGGTCCTACCTGTGTCCACACGGCATTTAGCCGGCTCGCCTGAATCACCTGCCTGACAGCGGAACCGATCGGACGAAAGGCCCGTTGACACACGATCCCAACCATCTCTGGGACCTGGTGAGACCACTCTCTTGGTCAACGCATTTTGCGTCATTTCTGTTACTTCGAAAGAATTCGTCGCCGAATATCGGCCAGCGCCTCCGTAGAATGCCGGCAGCGCGAGCCTTGTTGACGGGCGGGCAAGTGAGCCGGCAGCATGTCAGATGAAGACAAGGAACGCGCAGAAGAGCGCTCCGAAAAGGCCATCGCGATTGAGCGGGTCACGAAGCATTTCGATCTCGATCCCAACCGTCCCATGGAGCGCGACGGTCGAATCCCCAAAATGTGGGCTCTCATGACGGTCGAACAACTCGGGCAATTGGCAACAAGGCTCGACAAGTTGCCCCAGCTCGAGAAGCTCGAGGCCGTCGTGGAGGGGATTATTGACTCGGCGGACGCTCAGGGCGACGAGGGACGACGGAAGTACGACGAGCTGAGCAGGCAGGCGTAAGTTTAAAGTGGCGGCGACAACGTCAGGGACAGGAGCCAAGAGCTGCCAAGCTTATGCTCGTTCCGCGGGTTCAACCTCGAATTTCATTCCCGCCATCCCGAGTGTGTAAGGCATCTGCTCGATTGCCGCGTAGGCCTCGACCTTGGTCTTAAACACGTCGGCCGTCGCCCGGGAACCAAGCACAGGGAATCCACTCGAAGAGGGACGGGCAATCCAGGTGCGTTCACCGTCGGACGTGGTCGCCCTGACAACGAAGCCGGCCATCACCGGACCCCTTCCTCGGTGGTTGCGGACCGTCAGCGCGGTTGTACCAAGCGCGTGCTGGAAGTGCTAGGGGCGGCCCGCCAATGGGTCCACCATTCAAGGGCCTTTCTCGCCGGACTTCCCCGTAAGTAGACTCACCAATTTCGCTCGGCCGCTCCAGCCGATATCATCCGACTGAACCTTCGTCTGCGATGCTCGGATGTGACGACGAACGCACCGTGGCGTCATTTGTTTGCCGGTTGCGTTGCGCCCCCGCGCAAGGTCCAACGCTTACGAATTTCTTAGTCGTACGCAAAAGGACCAGCGATGCCGCACCGAGCTGTGCACGGAGGGTTTACGTCCGGGTTGAGACAGGCCCTCGATCGATACACTCTTCCCGATTTCCAAATGCCGATCATCGGCGAGTCAACGCACACCGTTTTCTGGATCATTTGCGTGGTTGGCTTTGCCGCCGCGTGGTTTCTGTGTGGTCCCTCGAGTTCGGTCCGCCGCCAGGCTCGAAACTCGATCGATCCGCTGCCCGCATCCCACGGGAGCGATGGATGAAGACTCGGATCGTTGCGGACCCGTTCTGGTTCAATGAGCCGCCCTCATTCGGGCGCTGCCCGGCGTGCCGCAAATGGTTCGCCTTGAAATCGCTCCGCGAAGAGCCGGGACAATTCGGACCGACGCGCATCTATTCGTGCAAATCGTGCGGCCACGAAGCGAAATACGAAACGCTGATGCCGACTTCACCCGACGTGCTTCGCTGAACTCCCGTGCCAAGCTCGGCAGTCCCAGAGTCACATCACGGCATTGGGCGTGTATCGCGGATGCGGCGAAGGTGGGCCCGCAGGCCTTGTGAGGGAGAAATGGCGCGCCGGGCGTTTGTGATCGCATCCCGAGCTTGAAAGCGAACGGCCATGGAGGCCGCGATCGGGCGCGGACCGTCTGTGAAAACTTGACCTTCAGGGAGCTGTTTTGACGTATCGTTCATCTCGAATTTTCCATCGTGAAGAGTGCGAATCGGTATAGACCCTTGCAGAGCAACATCGATGCCGAAGGCGCGATTTTACCGGCGACCGAGAGTCGTCTGGACGTCACTGCGATCCGATTCCCGGCCGTTCCTAGCCGACGAATACTGCGACGAATAATTACCGACTCCGGGTGCCGTAGCGAGAATGAGCTTGCCAATTTGGCATGCGACGTGCACCCTAACCTATTGGGCCGACTGGCAAGGAACGAAAAAATGTACCCCGAGACCGTGCTGCGAATTCTTTTGAGCGTTGAGACGGCGATTCTCGTCTGCTGCGTAGTCGTGCACTACCTGACGCTTCTGTCGATCGCCTGAAAAAATCCCGCGGCCGACCATTCCTGGAACCAGTCGCGGAGGTTGTCCGCCAGGCCGTCGAGGTTTTGACCGTCTTCGGCTGCGGCAAGGGCCAGCTTTTCGATCGCGTCGCCGACCGAGGTGCCGGAAATCAGAGATTTCAAGAGGTCGAACTGCATCCGCGTGAGCGTCCAGCGGCGGACAACATAGTGCACGCGGCTGACGGCGAGCCAGGTGGGCTCGGGATCGGGCAGTAGTGGATCCTCTTTTTTGCGGACGCCGGTCGCGTATTCCTGGACGGGATATCGCAGAAATAATAGCCGCAGACAGGGGACGGGAACGAGCCGTGCCAAGGGCCACTCGTCCGGCGGAATCCCCTGAATCTCCTCGACTGCGAGCAGCTTGAGCCGCTCGGCTCCCGGGCCGTCGAAGACTTCGCTGTAGGTGCGTTCCAGGCGGGCCAGGTCGATCAGGAAATCGGGCCACGACGGGTTTTCGTCTTCCTCGTCCCGCGGCCGCGTCTCTTCGAGAAACTGCACGAAATGCCGACTCAGATTGGAAAGCGTGTAGCTGGTCGACGGATACGCTTGCAGGTAGCCAAAGGTCAGTTCGTCAAACGCCTCTTCGCCGAGCGCGTGAAGCAAGGCGGGAAATTCGTCGCGGAGACATTCGAGCAGCCGTGCGTAATAGGCGTTCGCGTAGACTTCGATCCGTTCGACGCTCGTGCGGCGCTTCGACGGGTCGACGACCTGTTCGATCCGGTCGGGCGTGACATCGATCTCCGAGCGGGCCTCCGGCGATTCGATGCCCGCCTCGACCCCGTCCGGGTGCATGATGACGGCCTGCAACCAGCGCTGGATCTGGTCGAGCCTGGGGAGCTGACTCATTCAAAATCTGCCGTCGCGTAAGTTGCCGGCTGGGGAATGCCGATTTGCTCGGCGGATTCCTCCGCAGGATCACGGGAAATGTCGTCTTCGTCCGAAATAAAGCCCGGCAACTCGGCCTGCATGAAATTGCGGGCTTTGAGGACCTCGGCGTGGACCACGGGAAACGGCGGGATCTTCGCATCCCATTCCAAAAGCGTCGAGACACCGCCGGTCAGCTCGTGGGCGAGTCGATAAAGCTCCCAAACGGGATGCACAACGTGTCCGTCGTGCGTGTCGATCAGGTGCGTGACGCAGTTGGTGTGGCCGGCGAGATGGAACTGAACCACACGGTCGCGCGGGATCGAGCGGACAAACTCGAACGGATCGAGGTCATGATTGAAGCACGAAACGTAGACGTTGTTGACATCCAAGAGTAAGCCGCAGCCGGTGGCTTCGGTCATGCGATTGAGGAACTCGGCTTCGGGCATGGTCGAGTGGGCGAACGTGATGTACGTGCTGGGATTTTCGAGCACCAGCGGTCGCTCGAGAAAATCCTGCACGGCGCGGACTCGCTCGATCACATGGCGGAGTGCCTGCTCGGTGTAGGGAATCGGCAACAGGTCGTGGGCGTTCTTGCTGGCCACGCCGGTCCAGCAGACGTGGTCGGAAATCCACAGGGCGTTTGTTGCCCGGGCCAGATCGCGAAGTTTGCCGAGATACTCGAAATTCAGCGGGTCCGTGCTGCCGATCGACAGCGAGACGCCGTGCATGACGATCGGATACCGCTCGGCCACTTGCTCCAGCACATAGCGGGGACGGCCGCCGGAGTCCATGTAGTTTTCGGAAATGACCTCGAACCAATCGACCTTGGGCGTGTTGTCCAGGATGTGCTGGTAGTGGACGCTCCGCAGGCCGAGCCCCAAGCCGAGATTGGGATGTCCGAGGCGTGGCGGGGTCATGGTCTAGGTTTTCGTCGGAGCGGGGGCCGATCCGAACGTCATGCCGGCCGCCTTGCGACGCGACTCGAACGCGGCGCGGGCTTTTTTCCAGACGCCATTGTCGGCGATGGGGAAGTGGCCGCAGCCGCCTTTTGTCTTGCAGTCATTCAGACCGTTCTCGCCGCCGCAGCCGCCTTGGTATTTGCAATCGTTCTGGCCGGCACACTCGTGCTTGACCGTGAAGCAATCGCCCTTGCCGGCACAGTCGTTCTTCTTGCTCTTGCCGAGACCTTTGCATTCATTGAGGCCGCGACAGGCATGCAGGACGACGGTGGTGACGGCCGCTGCTCCTTTGGCGTCGGTTTTTCCCGAAGCCGGGGGAGCCGCGGCCGTGTCGGTCGCGGTCGTCTTTGCCGGAGGATTCGCGGCCTTATCGCCGCAGCCGAGCGTCGTTCCGGCGATCAGGCCGCACAAAGCGGCGGTCGACAGTTTGTGAAAATCACGTCGGGTCACGTCCTCCGGTCGCATGGCTCTCCTCTCGCGTCTGATTTGTTTCCTCTTGTATTTGTATCTTTGAAGGTAGCCCGGCCATCGTCAAGCGGCGGCAACCATAGGTCCCGCCTCGGATTCGCGGGGCGATTGCCCCGACGATTGAGGAAATTCCGTGGAACGTCCAAATTCAGATGAACAAAATCGGCCGTGCGGGAACAAATGAATTGAGATTCCTCTAGCGACGAAAGCTCCGTGGAAGAGCAGGATTTCGAGCGCATGGTCAGGATGTATTACCCGCGAATCCGCCGGGCCGCACTCCTGTTGTCGAGCGGAAACCCTTGGGACGCCGATGATTTGGCCCAAGAAACCGTGCTGCAGGCAGCCGGCGGCTGGTCGCGGTTCAAAGGGAAGAGCGGAGCGGGAACCTGGTTGTACGCGATTCTTGTTCGGCAGCACCGCCGCCGGCGGCGGACCGAAGGCCGAATGTGGCGGCGTTGGGTGAAATGGTTCAAGCAAACGCCGGGCAATTCGCCGCCCCCGTCGCCCGATCTTCGTCTGCTGGGGGAGGAGCAGCGCGACAACGTGTGGGCCGCCGTCGCGTCCTTATCTGAAGCCCAGCGCGAAGCCGTCGTGCTGCGATATGCCGAAGGTCTGAGTTATGAAGAGATCGCCCAGGCGACGAGTTGCCCGATCGGAACCGTGAAATCCCGCCTGCATCAGGCACTTGCCACGCTGCAAAAAATGCTCTTGCGGTGCGAATTGACCCTCTTATGAAACCAGCAGACATCAAGTGACTTGAGAATTGGCCATGCCGGACGACGAATTATTCAACACCCTGGAAGAGCGGCTGCGAGATGAGGCCCGCGGGCTGATTGCCGATCCGCCGACAGCGCCGCTCGTTGCCGATTTGCGAAACACGTTCGTGCGACGTCGTCGACGCCGGCGGATCGTGCAAACGCTCGGCGCGGCGGCCGCCGTCCTTTTGGGACTGGCCGGCGTACGTTTGATTTCTTGGCACGGCAGCGAAAGTGAAACGCTCCCCGTGGCCGCGGCCGGCGCGGAGGGTTGGGCCCTGCGCCGGGAACCGAACAACCGTCCGAGTGATCCGGTCGTCCTTCACGTCGCCCGTGATTCGCAAGCTCCGCGGCCAGGAATGCTGGCCATCGGAGTCTTAATTGTCCGGCCCGGAGCGGACGGCAAAACCGAGCTGGTGCCGGGCGTGTACGTGCCCGAACAAGTCGAGCCGATCGAATCGCGGGACTGGTCTCCCGAGGAG
>CAYWOV010000150.1:0-6727 GCA_964459965.1 uncultured Planctomycetaceae bacterium
TCTTCCGCTGCCGGCGCGCACGGGCCATGCACAGGGCGGCAAGCGGAATCAACATGCCTAACGCAAGAGCGACCGCAGTCCAGAGCAGGTTTTCGGTCGCGACAAACGCGGCGCCGCTGAAGGTCACGCCACTCAGAATGCACAATCGCAGCACGACGTCCGGCGAAGCCGCCGTCCCCGATTGGGCGACCAATCGGTCGAAGCGTCCGTTTAAGCGCGAGGCGACGGAGCCGGCTTCCGGCTTGGCGAAAGTCTGTTCGTCGCGGAGGATCTTCGCGAATTCCGGGCGCGGCTCGATCCGCAGCCGGTTCGCCGTGCCGGTCGTCATCGATTAGCCTTTCATGACGTAGGTGCCGCCGGCGGTGAGTTCCCGCGGAATGAACAAGTCTCGCGGAACTTCAATTCCTAAGGTGGCCAGACGTGCAAGCGAGGCCGGCTCCGTTCCGGTGGAGTAAAACAGACCTTGAGCATGTCCCTCCTCGTCGCAGCCTGCCATCCGGTAGACGAAGAGGTCTTCGATCTGGTACTGGCCCCCGGCAACCCCACAGAGCTCCGAGATCCGCACGACCTTTCGCTCGCCTGAAGCCAGTCGTGCGACATGAACCAAAATCTGTACACATGAGGCGATATACGTTCGAGCCGCCGGTAGACGCAGCTCCAATCCAGACAGCGCGGCCAAAACTTCAATACGCTCCAGCGCGTCGCGCGTGTCGTTGGCGTGGATCGCACTCATCGAGCCGTCGTTTCCGGTATTCATCGCCTGGAGCAGATCGAGCACCTCGGCGCCGCGCGCATCGCCCAGGATGATTCGGTCCGGACGCAAACGGAGGCAGTCCCTGAGCAGGTCGCGCGGCGCTGCTACCATTCCGGAAACAGCCGACATCGGTCGCGTTTCCAGCGAGATGACGTCGGGCTGATCGAGCCGCAACTCGGCTGTTTCTTCGATGACGACGATTCGCTGATTGCGCGGAATGGCTCGTCCCAAGTTATTCAAGATGGTCGTCTTGCCGGCACCGCTCCCGCCGGAAACGATGATGTTGAGCCGACCACGGACGGCCGCGATGAGGAATTCGGCCATCTCACCGGCAAGCGAACCCCGTCGCACCAACTCCTCGAACCGCAATCCGCCCAGATTGTTGCGGCGAATCGAAATCGTTGCACCGCGGGCGGCCAAAGGCGGAATGATCGCAGTCATCCTCGATCCGTCCGGCAACTTGGCGTCGATCATCGGTGATCGCTCGTCGATCCGCCGCCCTGCGTGCTCCACCAATCGATGAATCAGCCGCAGCAGATGGGCCTCGTCGGCAAAGTGGATGTCGGTCCCTTCCAAGAGACCGTTCCGCTCGACTCGCACGTTGTCCGGGCCGTTAACCAGAATGTCATTGACGGTCGGATCGGCCATCAGCGGTTCGAGGGGGCCGAAACCGTAGATCTCGTCCATGATCTCCCGGACGAGCGTCTCTCGAATTTCGCTTGGCAGATTCGCAGTTTCTTCGGCACAGACGTGAGCGGTCAACGCGCGCAGCTGCTCCTGCAATTCACTCTCATCAAGCTCCGGCGTCCGCGAAAGGTCGATTGCGTCGACGATGCGGCGATGCAGAGACGTTTTGAGTTTTTGGAACGACTTGCGGTCGTCAATCCGTGTCCGCGGGCCGGCAATCATGGCTGATTGCCCTCGGAAGGGACATTCGCCGGAACGACAGAGGCAGGCCGATCAAATTGGATCGCCGTCCGCGCATTCCCCTTGAAAGTCTCGCTGACGAACGGTGGCGGAATGACGTGTTTGACCGGGGCCTGCGACTTCGAGTCTTTAAGACCGAGGATTTCATCCATCGTCGCGCGGTCTTTGCCATCAACGGCTGGGACGCCGTTGCCTTGACCATCGGGGTTATAGCTGAGTGCGATCTCCCCTTTTTCCCGGGCCAGGATGAGAGTGTTGGCCTGTTCTGGAGTCAGTTCGAGGGTGACCGTATTGGCCGAATCAGGAATGGCTGAATCGCCTTCGGTGCTTCCGCCAACCGCCAGCACGCGCACTCCGTGCAAGAGGGTTACCGTCAACCCGCCGTGGAATCGCGCGTCGCGAGAATCGTCGAGATGCGGTGTCAGATGGACGTCCACGTACTGGCCTGTTCGCAAGAGTCCGCCGACAAACGAGCCACGGGGAGCGAAAGTGACCGACACGGCACGCATTCCCGGCCTGACCGCCAGCGGAGGCCGCTCGCCCGGCTGATAGAGCTGGCTGGAGCGAATTGGCATGGCAGCTTGAATCGGCTCTTTGACCACGCGGCCGACGAGTCCCCGTTCGGAAAGCAGCGTTTCCGGCTCGACAGCATCGGCCCGGACGCGGCTCATCCCGAGGTGGGCTGCCGTGACTTTCGTGCCGGGCGTCAGCGTTCCCAGGGCCATAGGAATTTCGCGGAATTCGACCGGCGCCGCTTTGGGCGTCTCAACCAATCGCGCCTTCGGCTCCTCGGCGAGCATGATCTTGGCGAAATAGGACGTCACCAAGAGCACGATCACGACGACCGTCATCAGGGTGACTGCCGCAGGCGTCAGACGCTTCATAGTCGAAATTCCCGGCAATCTCGGACGACGGGGCAAGCAGGCCGCTCGCCCTCCGGAGCGCTGTGCTTCTTTTCGTCATTCCGGCGTCGCGATTCGTGCTTTGTCGGGCGCGTCCGCACAACCGGGTTTTCGGCCAGGAGTTAACTGCTCAATTCGATTGGAACCGTCCGAGCCAATCCGAAACGACGAGCGCGGGCGCCAATACCGAACGAAACGATTCCGTCCGCAGCAAGCGCAAATGTCAGACGATTTACCGTGGCATCGAGCCCGGTCATCGATCTTGCCGCCACGAGCAGACGGCTATTTCTTCTTCTGCGTCGTTGGCGTGGGCGCGGGAACTGGGGCTGGTGAGACTTTCAATTCGACCGGCTGATTGACGGCGACTTTGCCATTCGCCAGCGACACGGCGAGCGAGACATTGGGAAGCGTCCGCGCGGCCAGTTCTTTGGCCACCGTGATCGGTACCTCGAAATCGGCTTTATCGCCGGCGACCGTCACACCATTTGCCGAGTAACCGGCGGGCAGTCCCACCAAGGCCAAATTGATCGGCTGCTTGAACGCCGGATGGCGGATCAATTTGCCGCGGATCTTTCCCGGCATCCCCGCGGCGAGGCTCAAGCTGGCCACATCCATTTGCAGGCCGACCGCATCCTGCACGAGCATCCGGAACGGTTTGGAGTAGCTCGTTCCGAGCACACGGTTTGAATAGGGGTTGGAAACGATGTCAGCCTTGACCACGAAATCGATTGCGGGCTCGGCCACGTCGAGCGGAACCGAGATTTTGAGGCTGCCCTTGCCGGCGACCGTGGAAATCGCCTGGTCCGGAAGTGCCGCGATGACAGGTTGGACCTTGCGGCGTTTTCCCGCCGGACTTGGACGCGGCGTCTCAGTGGAGATGAGCGACAGCCGCAGCCAATCGGCTGGCTGATGCGGGGCTGCGGCGGCTACCACGGGCCATTCGGCATCAACCCCCTTGAGCAGAAATGAGGGCAATCCGTCGACCTCAATCCGGACTGGCGACTCGGCGGTGGGGGCAACGGGAATCGAATCGAGAAATCCGGCGAGTTGAGCCTGGTTCGGTAATTCAATGACCGCAACCCGGCGGATCGGCGGCGTGATCCCCATCGATTGGCCCACGATCCGGAGGCGGCCAACAGGTGAAAGCGGCTTTTCGGTCGCACTGAGAGTAACCAGGACTTTGCGGCTGGCTCCTTCGGCCGGAAGCTGCTGCGGAGCGATTGACGCGTTTTCATCCCCTTCGATCTTCAAATCGATCGGTCCGACATAGCCCGCGCGGTCGACGCGCAGTTCCGCCACGGTGTTGCCATGACGGGGAATGTTCAGCCGCGAGTCGAGCAGCGTAAGACTGAAATTCGGCCGCCCCGCCGGTGCGATGCGCAGCCGATAAACGAAGTGCGGCCCTCCGCGTCCCAACAGATCGCGGACGGCGATTTCAATCGACGCAACATCGGCCGGTACCAGGTACTGCATCCCCTTCGCGGCAGCGCCTGGCGTTCCGCCGTCGGAAGACAGCACCTTTTTTCCCGGGTACGAGAGGACCGAGATTTCACCTTCAACGGGCGAGTTGAGCGATCGGCCGTCGAGCGAAAGTGCCAGCGGTTGTCCAGGTGTGACCGCCAAGAGATAGCGGTCGACTTCGCCGGCCTTCGAGAGCCGGCCATTTACGGCGACCGATGCGAACCGCTTGTCGGCGAAGCGTGCGTCGATCGTTTGGAGCTGCTTGCCGGGCTGTACGACCTCGAGAATCTCGATGCCCTCGCTGATCCGTAATGGCGGCAGCGGACCGGACGCATGAAGTTCTCGCGGCAGAGTAAGAAACGTCGCCAGACTGCGGGAGGCATTTTTCAAGTCGGCATGAATGACCGTTCCAGAAGGAAGCCCCGTGCCGACCGGCTCGATGTCTAACTCGCTCCCACGCTCGGCGAAGGCAGGAAAGTATTGGTCGACGGCTTGAAAGTCGCCAACAAGCAGGCGGAACGGACTTTCGGAGGGCGCCCGATACTCCAGATCGTGCAATTCGACGAAGTACGTGCCGTCGCTCGGCAGGGTCGCTTCGATCCGCGCGTCGCCGCGCAAATACGACTTTCCCCATTCGATCGCCACGGTCGCGCCGCCGACGCTCTTAAGCTCGAGCACGGGATCTAGGCCCGAACCGATTCGCTTGGCTTCGACCTCGGCCACAACCCGCGCGCCGACTTTTCCATTGAAATAAACGCGACTTTGCGCGGCGCCCGAAATCAGTCCTGAAAAGGCCGCGGGGAGTGTGGTCGGATGATCGGGTGTGCTGTCGCCGACCAGCCATTGCGAGAGCCCGTCGACGGCGATGCCGACCGGCTTACTGATTCCGTCGGTCGTCACGACGCTCAGCGGATAAATTCCCGGTGGCACATCCGCCGGCAGCGTGATATCGACCATCAGGTGGCTCTTGTCAGAGCCGTGTGCCACGGTCTGTTTTAGTCCGGCGATCGGAAGATCAATCCGCGGTTTGCTGCTCAACCGGCTGCCCTGAATCGATAAGCGGGTCGTCTGGCCAATTTGCAGACCAAGTTGTGAAATCGACTCGATCGCGGGAGGCGTCGAGATCGGCCTCGAGAGCAGCTCGCGCCGAGCCAGCTGCGCGCCATTTGGTCCGGCTACTTCCAGAAAGAGACGCCGCACCTCAGTCGGTGAGAGTGCGCGGGCAAAGAGGAGCAGTTCGTCAAACACCCCGCTCGTGAACTCGCTTTGCGACGTGCTACTTCCCAAGGTCAATGGGGCGTCGTTGAGCAGGCCGGCGACGTTAAGTTTCGTCAACCAGACGTCGGCGCCGCGGATCACACCGCCGGTGACTGATTTCGGTGTGGCCGCTTCTCCGTTCACAAAAAGTCGCACGAGCAGGTCGTTGCGAACGGCGTCAGCCGCAGGCGGCGCATGGCCGACCTCAAGCGTGGCCGTCAGATGGACGAGCCGGCGTGTGCCGACGACTTTTCGGGCACTGTAATCCGCGACGCGAAATCCGCGACCGTCGTTCACGTAGACCTGAAACACGTCCGACGCGGGCACATAGTTGATGCCATAATTTGTTCCGCGCGGCCCGTCGGAGCGCTTCGCGAGAATCCCATGCGGGTTCGCGTCGCTGGGCGGGTGCAAGCTGAGGAAGAAAAGGCTGACCGTCACGGCGTCCGGTCGATCGAGATTGGGAATGTCGGTCAGTCGCACGAATTGCTTCTTGGCTGCGTCGAGACGCAGGGCGGACTTGCCGGTCCGGTTCCAAAACGGACTGGGAACGCGGCTCGGAGCCCGGACCAATTCCGCCGAAAAGGGCTGCGACTCTCCTGCGACGGCGACCTTCGCATCTCCCCTAGCGTCGTCGAACGTGACCGTTACGACTGCCTCAGACCGCAGCGGCGCGGTTGGGGCGCATAAGGCGCTGTTCAAGGTGCAGAATACGGCGAGCGCCGGCATCGCAATGCGAGACGTCAGCCGGATGAGTTTGATCCAAGTGCGCGCTTGACAGGACATGCAGGCGGGGACCTTTGGAAGGCATGGTGGCGGGAAAGCTCAATTCCCCATTCTAACCGGGCCGCCGACCGTTTTTAAGCACCTCGTTAAGGAGTGAACGCATGTTGTTAGAATGCCTTGCCCCAGCCGCGCGGCCGCCCAGAGACCGTTTTCGGAGCCGATTTCGAGAAAAGGACCGTCGATGCCCTTGCACAAGATTAAGAAACCAGAATCGGGATTGGTCGACGACGTTTACGCCACGGCCGAGCTGGGCGCGCCGTTGCCGCGATTTGAGTTTCCCAAACGGGAGGCCGCCGCATCCCAGGTGTACGCAGCTCTCAAGGATGAATTGCTTTTGGACGGCAACTCCCGGCAAAACCTGGCGACGTTTTGCCAGACATGGGTCGAGCCGGAAGTCCGACATCTGATGGACGAATGTGTCGACAAGAACATGATCGACAAGGAGGAGTACCCGCAAACGGCCGAAATCGAATCGCGATGCGTCCATATGTTGGCCGACATTTGGAACTCGCCGGAGCGCGGCAAAACAATTGGCTGCTCGACGACCGGCTCCAGCGAGGCGGCCCTGCTGGGAGGTCTCGCGCTCAAATGGAGATGGCGCGAAAGGCAGCGGGCCGCCGGCCGATCGACCGAACGGCCC
>CAYWOV010000151.1:0-6703 GCA_964459965.1 uncultured Planctomycetaceae bacterium
GCTCAGCGTTGAGCAGATCGATCACATCCTCGAGACACAAGAACGCGAAGGCAGCGTCCGGCGATTCGGCGAGCTGGCCGAGTCCTTGGGCCTTTTGAGCCATTCACAAGTTTCGCGCCTTTTGGAAGTTCAGTCGCTCAACCGCGAGTTAGAAATGGGTGAGCGCTTGGTTCTTTCCGGACGTCTTGAGGTCGGCGAACTCGTCCGGCATCTCAACGACTTTGTCCACAATTCGGGTTGACGTTCGATTCGACGCAGTCGCCATGGTTGTGCTTGCCTGAGGGCGTGTAACGTCTAGCCTTTGGTTCTCGAACTCATCGAGTGTCCAGTCGATTTGAAGAGCGCGAATCCAATCGGCTTGGAGCAGGCGGGCGAGTTTGCTTTCCGTCTGCTTCTGTTTGTGAGCGTGGTTGAGACGCTTCTCAGGTGCGATGGCCGCCGTGCCGTGCGCGATGTGGTAGACGCAACCTGCCATCTCGCGGACTGGAAAGAGCGGCGTCGAATAACCCGCGTCCCAAAGCTGGCGAGCGATTGAAAGTCCGCCCCCAGTCGAGCCGTTGACGGGGCAAAACGTCAGCTGGTGATCGAGCAACACCTGGCGGCGATAAAGGGCAGAGTAATCGCGAGGATAATTCTGCTGCTGCCAGGCGATTCGCTTACCCAGCCCGATCAGGGATTTTGCTTTCCCAACCACATAGCCAACCGCCCGCTTTTGCCACGCATAGACCGGGTTTTCCAACTCGAGCTTCCAGGAGCCTGTCGCTGCGACGGCCGGACTGGTCGAGATTTCGCGAAGGAACGGATCGAGCCAGTCGTCGCTCTTTACGAAGACGTCAGAGTGCATCGTCAGGTAATATTCGCCCGTGGCGACGCCCAACCCGCGATCCCAGGCGGTGAACACGTTGAGCGGCCAATTGGACGGCTTCTCTTCCGGCCGCTCGATCAGCTGAATCCAAGGGACGCCGTGCAGGTACTCCAAGCTGCCATCGCGAGAGCCATTATCGACGACGATCACTTCCAGGTCGTATTTCGCAGAATGCTTGCGGATCGAGCGGAGGCACAGCGTCATGTAGAGCTGCGCCTGCCAGTGCGGAATGCAGATACTGATCCGAGGCCTTGACACCGTCATTGAACGGTACCCGCCGAGGGGTTGGCGGCGAACCTCATCGGGTTCTCCTTGACATACTCCTCGAAGTTCCGGGCGAAGGTGTGAACGTGAACGTCCGCGTGAGCGTGGCCGAAGGTCGGCTGCACAGCGAGCGATTCATCGGCCGTTTTGTGCCGATGGATCACGTCGTAAGCCGTCAAGAACATCGACGTGCGGGTTACGCCGTGCTGGCAGTGCACGAGCATGGGGTAATTATCAGGATTGTCCATGATAGCCAGATGCGGTTTCCAGGCATCGGGATCGATTTGTACGGAGTTGGGCAACGGGACCGTATATAGCATGGCCCCCGCGCCCGTGACCGCTCGCTTCTCTCCCTCCCACTGTTCGGGAGTCATTTCGTCGGGATTACAAAGATTCACGACGGCGCGGATCCGATACGTGTCGATGATCTGGGAGAGTGCGTCCGGGGCAAGCCAGGCAGAGCGATAAACCCTGTCAGGTTCATGCACGGCGAAGTGCTTGAAACGGTGCTGCTCGTAGTAGATCCAACCGCCCGTGCCGGCGGCGACCGCCAAAAACAGGGCGATGATTCCAAGCTGCCATCTTCGCGACATACTTCCACGCCCATTCGAGGAAAAATGAGCCGGGGACTCTAGTGCAATCGCCACGGACGGTCAATTGGGTTTTGAGGTCAGGGATGCCGCAATCGTCGACGAGCGTTCACGCGGCGCGGCGCCCTTTTCCCGGCTCGATCCGCTTTGCGGGCGCCTCGGGATTCGATGGAGACCCGCCCGTTTGGGGTTGATGGGCGCGTCGGGAATCGGCGGCTGTGCCGAAGGCCGACTTGCCTTCGATAATCGAGTCGCCGTCGAATCTTTCGCCGAAGTAATCACGCATCGCATTGCGGTCGTGTAGCACAGTTTCCGCGTCGCCGCTGACGATCACCTTTCCCTGGCTGATGATGTAATTGCGATGGGTGATCGCCAAGGTTTCACGTTCGCGGTGGTCGGTTAACAGAATTGAGATGCCGCTGTCGCACAAGTCGGCAATGATGTCCTGAATGCTGTGGATCGTGACTGGATCGATCCCGGTGAACGGTTCATCCAGCAGGATCAGTGCGGGCTTGCTCGCGAGGCACCGCGCGATTTCCAACCGTCGCCGCTCACCGCCGGAGAGAGTCGAGGCGACTTGTCGCCGCTTGGTATCTAGTCCAAATTGGCCCAGCAGTCTGTCGATCTGCTGATTTCGCTCCTTGCGGCTCACATTGAGGTATTCGAGGATGGCCGAGACATTTTGCTCAACGGACAATTTGCGAAAAATGCTGTTATCCTGCGGGAGGTACCCCATTCCAAAGCGGGCCCGCTTGTACATGGGCCAATTCGTCACGTCCTTGCCGCCCAAACGCACCGTGCCCTTAGTGGGTGCAATCAATCCGCAGGCCATGCGAAACGACGTTGTTTTGCCGGCTCCGTTCGGCCCCAAGAGGCCCACGATCTCGGCCCGATCGACATGGAAGTCGACATTGTCAACGGCCCGCTTTCCGGGATAGTCCTTGACGAGACCGAGGCATTCAAGCAGCGGCATTGGCGGTCCTCCATGACCGAGGGATTCACGATTTCGATTTTGATTAACGGTCGGGCATCAAAGGTTGGACATTATCTGCCACACTTTCGGTCTTAATTTGAATCCCGAATCGAAAATCAAAAATCCGTTCCCCTACCTTATGCGGTGCATGCGTCCGAAATTGGGATAGAACGGGACGCGGAGCTTGGGGTAGTTCGTATCGACGACAGGCTGGCCCATTTCGTCGTCGTAGTTGTAGAACAAAGGTCTCGTGAGTGAGTTGTTCCAGATCGAATCGGGTCCGTCGGGATAACCGCGGCCGTCGTTGAGAAACGGAATGCCGTGCGGCCAATAGATGAAAAATGCCTTGCCGACCAGCGCGAGCCGCGGCACGGCGTACCGGTGCAAAGCATGACGAGCGTTCGACCATAACCGGCTATCTTTGCTGCGTGGGCTGTTGTCGCCCATCATGAAAAACTCATCCTGGCCCATCTTGAATTGGAAGGAGACGTTCTCATAGAGTCCTCCGGGGCCGGTTTGCCGGGAGGCCAAGTGCTGTTCATAGTCGCGGAACCATTCCTTTGGATTGTCAACTTTCGACTCGAGTCCACTCAATTCCCCCGTGTACTCATGCACTTCCGGGAAATCGGAGTCGTCCCCACGACCAGGCTGAGAGTCCGACACTCTTGACGACGGGCGAAGAAAATCGCACCGGTAATAAATGTCCCGCTGCAAGAAGAGATGAGACACCGTCACGTCGGCCCCGCGTGCCGCGACTCCCACCGGAATCAAGTCTTCATCCCAGGGACGTTGGATCAAGACGCCCCCATACGGCGTGTACTGTGTTGCTGTTCCGAAATCGACGAGCCGACCGTCGATCCAAAGGCAGAGCCGGTCGTCGACGTTGGCAAACGATAGATCGTGGGCGCCTGGACCGACGAATGGCGTCTCGGCCGTGGCCAGCTTGTGCTCGTCGCCCATGTCGCTGCTGTCGTGCGGCTCCGCATAGGCCAGGGTCGCGCGGCCGCTTGCGAGTTCCAAATGGCAGCGATAAGAGCGGGCGCCCTCATTTAAATCGAGGACGACTTCCCCGTCCGGCTGGTTCTCTTTGACATCGACGTGGCAATTGATTGTCAGGTCGCCGACCCAGTAGAGCCCTGGATCCTCGAGCGGAATGTGCGGGCTGGAAAACGCGTTGTAGCCGCAGAAATCGGTGATCAGTTCCGGTCGCGGCGGATTCGGCCGCTGTCCGCCCGCGAGTGCTTCCCAATCGGACGCTTTGGGAATGAAGTTGCGGTAACGGAACCAATGCAAGCCAGCGCCGCCAGCTCGATCCTTCGGTAAATGGAAC
Organism: uncultured Planctomycetaceae bacterium; assembly: GCA_964459965.1. Taxonomy (GTDB): domain Bacteria; phylum Planctomycetota; class Planctomycetia; order Planctomycetales; family Planctomycetaceae; genus DASPSM01. The sequence continues at coordinate 4,023 of CAYWOV010000151.1, forward strand.
GAACGGGCTTGCGCATCGGCCGACCATCCAGCCGAATCGGGCGACCAACCGGCAACGGCGTCTGGTGACGAGGCTTTTTTCACGGGCGCCCAGCGCTCCGGCCAGCCGGCCTCCAACAAGGGACGCTCCGGATGGTCATTGTCGTATACGGGCAGTTGGAGGGCGCGTTGCTTGTTCGGATCGGTCTTGCGCAGAATTTCCGAGCCCTTATCCGAATCGCGGTAGACGTCTCCCTGACGGATCTCCAGCGTCTCATTTGGAAGGCCGATGCAGCGTTTAATGTAGTTGATTTTCGGCTCTTCGGGGTATTTGAAAACAACGACGTCGAACCGCTGAGGGTCCTTTATCTCGAACGAGAACTTCGTGACCAGGATGCGATCGCCCTTAAAGACGGGCACGTTATACATCCGATCTTCGCCGACGCGATACCGACAATTAGGGCACACGGCCGAGGTGATCCGCGATCCGGGGATCACGTAATCGGTTTCGCTTTCGACTTCGTCGCTCGCGCCGATGGTGAAGTGCGTGCCGCACTTGGGGCAGACCGCGTCTTTATTTCGTCCGAGAAGAGTCGGAGCCATTGACCCCGTCGGGATCACAAAGGCTTCCGCTTCGAACGTCTTGAAGAGGAAGGCCAGAATAAAGGCAACGACGACTGACTCGATTGTCTCCCGCGTCGCCGAGGGCCGCACCGCAGGGGAGCCTGATGGGGTCGCCCGAGTTTTGCTCGAACTCTCATGCGGTTTCAAGGGTTCTGACGGAAGCCCCTTCGGTTTTGTCGACGTTGCCATAGTCTTCCCAGATTATCGAATATATCGCATCCGGCTGAAATCAGGAATGCGAATATAGCGTGTATGGCCGAACAGCGTGAACTCTCCAGGCCGTGACGGCAGGTGCACGACGAGCGGCTTGCCGATGAGTTGCGATTCCTTGACCGCCCCTTCGATCCAGCTTCGACCGTCGTTGGACACCGGGCTGTTATCACCCAGCACGAAATACTCGCTCGCGGCAAGGCGAAACGGCCGGTCGACACCGTTGCGGCCTTGGCCGCGCGTGTAATAGATGTCGCGATACACTTTCAGCGCCGAGACGCGGGCCGACGCTCCGCAGCCACCGATCCGCAGGGGAGTCCGCGGAGGTTCGGCATGCGCGGCATCGCACTCGTAGGCTGGAAAAAGCGGCTTTCCGTCGATCGCAGCAATCACCTGGCGGTCGAAGTCTGAAAGCTCGATCTTCAATGAGGGCCGTTTGGCGATCGGCGCGGTCCGCAGTGGTTGATTGCGACCGGGAGCCGTCAAATGCGCCTCATTTTTCGATCGATCGATTGTCAGTCGATAGATCTGGCTGCCGTCGCCGATCTCGAATATCACTTGCCCCGCGTCGGAATCGAATCCGAGTTCGCATTCCAGCATGATGTCGCGGACCCGCATAGGCACGAGCCCCGAATCGGCCCGGTTGTATCCGTAGTCGTCCGTAATCGGTGCAGCATGTGAGCGCTCGTAAAGCTCGCTAATCGCGGAGCGCACGGCCGAATCGGCATTCGTGGCCAAAAGGCGGTCGCGTTCGGTGGCGTCGAGCGCGCCAATCAATACGAACCGCCGGCCGGCTGAGTCGAAACGCAACTGCGGATACGCACCATGTGCCAAGTGGATTTTGTTTGGCGGAGCGTCGACCGGCACCTCGGTCTTGTACGTGCCACCGTGGCGCACCCACCTTCGAAACGCCAGCCAGGACGTCTCAGCCGAGGCCCCGCTCGGTGCGGCGGCCATCAGGCTCGAGACCGCAAAACCGTGCCCCACCACTCTCCAGGGAGACCGCGATGGTTCGATCACCCAGTCGCTTCGGCCCGCAGGCGGATCATTTGGGAGACAATCGCTGTCGAATACGGGAATTCGTACGGCTCGCTGTTGGTCGAGATCCTTCCTGCAGATTTGACCGTCGGCATAAATGTCGCCGTCGATGATTTGCACAGCCTCATTCGGCAGACCGACGATCCGTTTGACGAAAGGCGGCGTTGGCCGCACGGGCGCATTCAGAACGACGACTTCCCAACGCCGCGGCCGGCGAAATTCATAGGCGTTCTTTTGCACCAGTAATTGGTCGCCGTAATTCGACGGAACGTTCGACGCGTCGATTAAATCCTGGCCGCAATTGGGGCAACGAACCTCGCCGCGATGGGGCACCGAGTCACGGCCCGTCTCGCTCCCCGTCGTGTCCGCGGCCGCACCGGGAATGTCGACGGCAACGCCGAACGGGAAGTCGTAGCCGCACGATGGACAGACGATCCGCTTATGAAATCCCAAAAGCGTCGGGGCCATCGATCCGGTTGAGATGATGTAGCCCTCGAGCCCGAATGTGCGAAAGAGAATGACGGCAATATAGAGACACAACATCGCGTCGAGGAATGCGCGCAGGCCGCTCCCCGTTCGTCGGTTCGAAGCAGCATCGCCCGCCTTTGGTTGTGTTACGCCCGTCATATTGCGAACGACCAATGCTGAGTGGCGAGTTGCGAATAGTGAGTGGCAAGCCAGAAAACGCTCGTTTCGCCTGCCGCTTCGTGTTCCTCGCCACTAATCGTCGCTGCCGACCTCGAGGACTGAGAGAAACGCCTTCTGCGGGATCTCGACCTCGCCGAACTGCTTCATTCGCTTTTTGCCTTCGCGCTGTTTTTGCAGCAGCTT
>CAYWOV010000152.1:0-6689 GCA_964459965.1 uncultured Planctomycetaceae bacterium
GGGCCCCCTTCGTCGAAATATCCGATTGACTGGACCTTATACACAGCTCCGTGCGAGGTGAGGTACGGATCGAGCTGTGCCATGTCGGTCGCCTTGCTCACAAGTCCTTCGGTCACCAGCCAGGCAATCGTCGAGCGCGAGCTTTGCGAGCTTCCCGAGGACGAATTGGAGGCGCCCAGGCCTTGCGAGCCGGCAATTTGCTGGGCGAGTGCCTGCGTCATACTCGGGACGCCCAGCAAGACTTCGTACGGGGCGGAGTTTACGTTGATGCGGCCCTGAATAAATGGATCGTCGACCACCGTGAGTTTGTCGAGCAGATCGGGAAGGTATTGGGCCATATTGGCCGCGGTACCGCTCCAGACGGCCTTCAAAGTCGTTGCCTTTTTGGAGTTGTTGAGATAAGCACTAGTCTGCGTGCCGATCAGATTGAAAATCGAGTTGATAGTTGTATACGTCCCGGCGGTTGTCGGGACTGCCATTCCACCGAGCAGCACGGTGCTGCCAGTTGAACTGTTGCCACTGCTGTTCGCTCCACTCTTTTTGGCGCCATTACCAGGGCCATTATTGCCACCAGAAGTAAGCTGGCCGTTCATGCGCCAGGCCACGACGAATTGTGCGATCGTGTCTCCATACAGACCCTGAATCTGCTGGTACAGCTGTGGAAGATTCTGCTGATTTACGTTGATCCGTGGCGTGCCGTCGAGTTGCAGATTTCTTTCGGAACTATAAATGGTCAAGTAGGCCGACCAGCCGCGGTCAAAATAGCCGTCGCCGTTCTGGTCCTCTCCCGGGTCCATAATCCCGTTGCGGTTGAGATCCTCGCCAAATAACAAGAGCGGCGTCACGCCGCGGACCAACAATAAATCGTCGAGACTCGTCAAGAATCCGTTGGCGGGTTTATACGGCTGCGGCAAGGTCTGGTAATACTCGGCTTCGGCCCCGTATTGGCGGGGAATGTCATCCGAATCGATCCAATCGAGCATCGCATCCGCCACGTCGTTGGTCATGTTCGGTAGTTGCATGAGGAAGTTGCGGGTCGCGTCGTCGCTCAGTTTGTTGTTCGCGGCCATGATCAGCAGAGCGTTCAGATTCAGCTTGCCGGTCTCATCCGCCAGGCCGAAGCGCATGGTCGCACCGGTCTGATCATGCTCCTGCCCCGTGATCACGCTAAAGCGTCCGCGGCCGCGGGGAATGTCGGCACTTCTCAGCAGCACGGCTGAAAACAGATCGGGCCGGCTGAGCACCGGATCGACCTGCTGGCGCTGTGCCGGATCGGCCAGCGCATTGGCCGCGACGTCGATTCCGGACTCGGCGAACGCTCGGGCCAGCACGCTGCGCCCGTACATCGTCGTGGCTTCGTTTTCGGCCACGCTCATTTCGGTAAACGTGTACGCGCCGAGTGCCAGGAGCACGATGATGACCAGCACAATCAGCAGGACGCTTCCGCGGCGCTCGGACGGGAGGACTTGTCGTCTTGAGATCATGGAGTGGTCCCCGTTGGAGTGGTCCCCGTTGGAATGGTGGCCAATTCATTGATCGGCATCGGTTGGGCCATCGTGGAAATTGCAACGACGTGGCGATATTGCCGCGTCTCCGTCGGCGTCGCCGCATTCGTTGCGGCAGTTGATCCGTTTGGATCCGACACGCGGACAGAGATCGTGATTTCGACGGCTGCCGGGAGAGCTTGCAAATACGAGGCGTCCCACGTCGTCAGCCATTGCGTGCCGTCGAAATAGCGAAAGCCGATCATCGCCACTTCCGGCGCGATGACCCGTGCCCCCGAGGTGAGTGACGAGGCGGATTGTTGCATGGCATACCCGATCGCGACATGATCGCCTTCGAGCCGCGCGAGTCCCGACGTGGCTCCGCCGGTGGTCGTTTTCCCGCTCGCCTGGCCCGCAGCAGTCACGAAATAACCGACGGTCTTCAAATCGCCGTGAATGGCACTCAACGGCTGAGCCGTATTTGGGGCCGACACGATGTCGGTGGACCGATGGGCGCAAAGCGTATTTAACATGAGCGACTTTTGATCGCCGAGGAGTCCAAACACGGTTTGGGCGTAGACGTTTTGCAAGGGGTCCATCATGGCCGTCGTTTGGGACGTCGACGTGGTGCCGGTGGAAGAACTCGACGACGAACTCGGGCTGGAACTCGGGCTGGAACTCGGGCTGGAACTCGGCGAGCTTCCCGGTGACGACGAGCCCGATCCCGAGGAATCGTAGGGCGAGGTGACTTGAGTCTGCGGCGGCACGACGGAGTGGAGGTCGTTCTCGATCTTGCGCAACACGGCCCGAACCAACCGCGCTTCACTCACCTGGTCCTGTCCGGCGACAGTCATCCGCCGGTACAGATCGATCGCGGCGGCGACGGTAACCAGCAGCACCACGCTGAGCCCCAAAGCCAGCAGGATTTCCAACAACGTAAATCCGGTGGACTGGGGCTCGCCGCCGCGAATTGTTCGCGCCGCGCGCCGGCCACTCCCGGCTCTTGTTATTGTGCGAGGCATGCCACGCATTTCAAAAAAGTCCGTCAGTTTTGTTGTGACGCTTGCTGGGCCTGTTGGGTTTGCTGCGCCTGTTGGAGCGCCTGTTGTTGCGCGCTGGCGATTGCCGCCGTTTCACTCGTCACGAACGCCGATTGATCGCGAACCAGCCGCTCCAGCGAAAACGAGGCGTCGACCGAATTGGCGGCAAGACGGTACGTGACGTCGACTTCCACCAGCAAGAGGCCCGTGTGCGGACCGGGTTTGACGCTCAAGCCCCACTTCCATCCTTCCAGCTGTGGCTCAGTGAATGCGGATTCGCCGACCGACGTATGAGGGACAACTCCAGCGATGACCTCACCCATTTTCGATTGGCAGAGGAGGATCGCCTGCGATTGAATTCGCGACTGCAAAGCCGCACGCACGCCCGTGGAAATACCCTCGGAGATAGCCGCCATCGCGCCGGAAAATATGACCAGCGCGATGACCACTTCGTACAGCGTAATTCCGCGCCGCATCAGCGAGTCCCCGTTGTCAGCCGCGTGACGAAGACTTCGCCGGTCAGCTCCCGCACCTTGAGTTCAAACCCGTCTCCCTGTTTGTCGACCACATTCAACGCGCTCTCTATCGCCGTTCCGTCGGGCCGAAAAACGATGGGGGCAGACCAGGCTGCCGAACTGAATGCGGCGGCGTTTGGAACATGCGCGACCGCTTGCGACCAGGCGCCATCAGTCGCTCCCGCCGGCAATGTCGACGTGGATCCGGAGACTGCCGGGGTGGCGGCAACGACAGCCTGAAACGATAAGTCCTCGGGAAGCTGGCCCGATTCGACCGAGCCTCGCGGCATTCCGCCCGGAGTGGCGCCCGCCGTTTGAGACATGGCAATCGCGTCCGTATCGGTCGGTACCGCAAGATACCTCCGCCCGCCCGGCTCGAAGCGGAATTGGTACACTGAACTGAGGTCGATGGCGTGGATTCGCGTCGCCGAAATCGCAGACCGCACCGATTCGGCTCCCTGCTTCAACCGGTACTCGGCCATTCGCGCGACCACCGTCGGCGCGACGGCGCTGGCGACGCAGACGAGGATCGCAACAACGAGCAAGAGTTCAAGCAGCGTGTAGCCGGAGGCGTGGCGAGGCCAGCCCAAAGCGCGCGACGAGCTTTGGGCCCTCCTTGGGACACACGCCCCTCGCGGGGTGCCCGTTTTGACGGGTCCGCCACTCGCCACTTTCATTGTCATTATTTCTCGGACCAGTTATTGATGTCGTCGCCGCCACCGTCTTCGTTCTGGTGGTTCGGGCCGGACGACCAGATCGCTGGTTTTTCGCCAGCCTTGCTCGATGGATACTCGTAGTACAACGGCTCGCCCCACGCGTCCTTGGGAATCTCTTCGAGGTAGGGCTTCAGCTTGTGGCCGCGGTACTCGGAGGACTGGGTCAATTGCGGCAGCGCGTCCTTTCCGCCGTCGAGGTAAGCACCGTCGTGGTCGATGGCGTACATCTTCAGGGTCTGTTCGAGGCCCTTGATGTCGGTGCGCGTGATCTGAATATAAGACTCCTGCTGGCGGCCGATGAGGGCCGGCACGACGGCTGCCGCGATCACGCCCAGAATTGCGACGACCAACAGCACTTCGATCAAAGTGAAACCGCGACGGCGGCGAGACTGATACTTCTCGATGACTTGATTCACCCTACGGCGATTCGGCTGACGCTGTTTTTGCATTTGCGACATTCCTTTCTTGAGGGCCTGGGGGCACATGCTTGGTTGAACTGTTTCCAAAGGTCCGAGGCTCGACATCGTCGAATCCCATCGACCGCGAAATTCATTAAAAGACCGTCGAGCTTTGCAAAATCGGCAACAAGAGGGCGATCACGACGAACAACACAATCCCTGCCAAAACGGTCAACATCACCGGTTCGAGCATCCGCACGAAAAGATCGAGTGTCCGGTTCGTTTGCCGTTCGAGCGTGTCGGCCACGTCGATCAACACTTGTTCGAGATTGTTCGCCTCTTCGCCGACTGAAATCATTTCCACGATCTCGAGCGGAAACTCGCCGCACTTCCCCAGCGGCGCCGCCAGGGCCTTGCCGGTCGAGACGTTGTCGGCGGCCGTGGCAATCGCATCGCTGAGCACACGGTTTCCCGTGGCGTCCTTTGCGATCCGCAGTGATTCGAGAATCGGCACGCCGTTTTTCAGCAGCGTTCCCAGAATGCGGCAAAATCGCGAGATGGCAAAACTGCGGAAAATCGGTCCGATCCCGTAAAGCCTGAGCCGCATGCGGTCGACCCACAGGCGCCCGACATCGGTCTTGGCCCACCGCATGCCGTACATCACGCCACCGACTGCCATCAACAACACAACGATTCCATACGTCTGCAGAGTCGTGCTCAATGCCAACAGCCACGTGGTGGCGGTCGGCAGGCTTCCCTTGCTCGACATGCGTTCGAAGATCGGTGTGAATTTCGGGACAAAGAAGGTCAACATAGCGATGACGACGACGGTTCCCATGACCATCAAAAAGAGCGGGTAAACCATCGCGCCGGTGACCCGGCTCTTGAGCATCTCCTGGTGATCGGTAAAGTCGGCAATGCGTTTGAGCACGTCTTCGACGAAGGCGCCCTCTTCGCCGGCGCGGACCATGCTGACGGCCAACTCCGAAAAAACCTTCGGATGCTTGCGCATCGCATCGGCCAACCGTGTTCCCTCGGCCACGTCGGCCCGGACCAGTTGGAGCACCTGCTGCAGGCCCGAATGGTTTGTCTTGTGCTCCAACAACTCCAACGAGCGCAACAACGGGACGCCCGCGCGTAGCAGATCGGCCAACTGGCTGTACGTAATCGACAGATGCTTGGCACGGACGCGGCGTAATCGTTTCCGGCGCACGGAAGCCGCTTCGGGAGCAAGCGTCAGCTGCATGGGAAACAGGCTTTGGCCGGCCAACATGGCCAGCGCTTCCTGCTCGCTTCCCGCAGTCAGCACGCCATCGACCTGCTGGCCCGTCAAGCCCCGTGCGATGTATTGGAAATTCGACATGACTGATACAAACTTAAGGATCAAGGATGCAGGACGAATAATGAACCCGGACCGATTCCAGCGTTTGTCTTGTCTTGCTCATCCTTCACTCGTTTCCGAATCCGCGCCCGTATAGAGAGCGAACTCAGGCCCCAATTTCGTCTAAATCGCCACGCCTTTGGTGATTCGCAGCACTTCCTCCATGCTCGTTGCGCCTTCGCGGACTTTGTCTAAACCGGCTAGCCGCAACGTCTTCATGCCGCGCTTCACGCCGTAGGCCTGGATTTCGCCCGAGCTGACTCGATCGATACACATCCGGCGGACCGTCGCATCCGTCACCAACAGCTCATACAAACCCTGCCGCCCGGAATAGCCCGTATCGCGGCAGGCCCGACAGCCCACAGGGCGCCAAAGTTTCCTTGGAATCGGCTCCGGAAAGTCGGCCGGGATTTGGCCCGGCTTGGGGTCGTAGGCCTCCTTGCACTTCGGACAAAGCAGACGCACCAGTCGCTGCGCCAGCACGCCTTCAATTGTGCTGGCGACGAGATAAGGCTCGACGCCCATATCAACCAACCGGGTAAAGGCGCCGGACGCGTCATTGGTGTGCAGCGTACTGAAGACAAGGTGACCGGTCAGCGACGCCTGAATCGCGCTTTGCGCCGTTTCGCCGTCACGAATTTCCCCGATCAGAATCACGTCGGGGTCGTGTCGCAAAATGCTCCGCAGCCCCGCGGCAAACGTCAGGCCGATTTTTGTATGGACCTGAATCTGACTGATGGCCGACGTGTGGTACTCGACCGGGTCTTCGACGGTGATGATTTTGATCGTCGGATCTTTGATCGCATTGAGCGCGGCATACAGCGTCGTCGTCTTGCCGCTTCCGGTTGGGCCGGTGACGAGCAAAATGCCGTGCGGCATCGAAATCAATTCGCTGAACGGTTTCAGCACCTCCTCGGGCATGCCGACCGTCCGCAGATCGAATTTCATTCGCTCTTTGTCCAACAGCCGCAGAACGACGCCCTCTCCGTAGAGCATGGGGATGATCGAAACGCGGACGTCGATCTCGCGGCCCGAGACCTTGATCTTGATGCGGCCGTCCTGGGGCAGCCGCTTCTCGGCGATGTTCAGCCGCGACATGATTTTGAGTCGCGTGACGATCGCGGCGTAGAACTGGTTGATTTCCTGCGGCACCGG
>CAYWOV010000153.1:0-6685 GCA_964459965.1 uncultured Planctomycetaceae bacterium
CGCAACTTTTTTACGCATTGTGTCTGGTCACTTTGGGAGCCTTTCTCGGGACGAATCATTGGTGGATTGTCGCCGGCAGCTTTTGGTTGACGGCCCCAAGCTTGATTTGCACGATGTTGCTGCCGGCCGTCTGCCTGCACTTCTTCCTCGTCTTTCCCCGCACGTGGCTTCCGCTCGTCTGGAGGCCGCGCACGTCCTTGGCAGTCATTTACGGACTTCCGGTAGTGGGAACCGTGGTGCTGGTTACGCTCACGGCGTTGTGCAGCTGGTTGCCGTGGCGTGGCGTGGTTGAGCCTGATGTGGCGACCATCCGTGAGCTCCTCGAAGCGTTTCGGATTGGGCTCTACGTTTCGCTCGTCATTGGCGGGGTGTATTTCGTCACCGCTTTGGCCTGCGTGCAGCGCAGCTATGTCAGCACCCGCAACGCCGTCGAGCAGATTCAACTCAAGCTCTTGTGGCGCGCCGGCCTGCTCACCACGTTGTGCATGATTGTGGTGGTGTATCTGGCCCTCTTCGAGCGTGAGAAGTTCGCGCTGGGTTGGGCACGACTGCCGATCTTTCTGGCGGGACTCTGTTTTACCGTAGCGTACGCCTACGGGATCATCCGCTATCGGTTGCTGCTCGTCGATCAAATTGTCAGCAAGGGGGTCGTGTACTACCTGGCGAGCTGCGGTTTGACGGCCGCTTTTGCTCTGACCATTGCCCTTGGGCCGATCGCGCGCCAATACCTCAACATCTTTCCGATGACGCAGCAGTCGGCAATGATTTCGGTCGTGCTGATGCTGGCGGTGATCTTGCTGCTCTGGCTCCGCGATGTGTTCCAGGGCATGATCGACCGGCGCTTCTATCGGGAAAAATATCAGCTCGGCAAGGCGCTAGAACGAATGAACCGCGCGGTGGGCCATCTGGCGGATCCAGAGGCGGTGGCAGAGCTGATGCTTGCCTCTTGCCGGGACGTATTGGGCGTCGATCGGGCGGCGCTTTATTTGCGCACGTCCGCGGAATCACCCTTCCGACTCGTGGCGGCTTATGGGGCCGAGAGCTTGCCCCGCCAATTCAGCGACGAGCATCCCCTGATCGAAACGGTGAAAGAACTGGGAAATGTGCAACGCGCCTTGCTCGGCGCGCGGGGTGAGTCGGCGGCGGCTCAAAACGCGCTTCGCGAGCTGCGGATTGACCTCGTGCATGGGTTGCAAATCGGCAGCCAGACCGTGGGTCTCGTGGTGTTGGGAGCGAAGCAGAATTCGGCCCCGTTCAGCGGGGAGGATCTCACGTTTCTCAGCGCACTGGGGCAGATCACGAACGTTGCTCTGTACACCGTCAAAAGTGACCGCGATCTGGAACGGCTCAATGAAGAGCTGATTCGCAAGATTGAGCGGATCGAAACGCAATCACGGCAGATCGCCGTCTTGCAGACGGAGATTTCGCAGATTCGGAATCCGGCGCTGGCCGAACCGGCCGCGAAGACCGGCGATCTCAATCGTAGCCAATTGAAGGGGAAAAGCGCGGCGATTGACCGCGTGCTCGAGACGGTTCGCAAGGTGGCCGCCAGCGAGTCATCGGTGTTGGTCCGAGGCGAGAGCGGAACAGGAAAAGAACTTGTCGCGCGGGTGTTGCACGAAAACAGCCCCCGCCGCGGCGGGCCGCTTGTGTGCGTGCACTCCGCGGCCCTTTCGCCCAGTCTTCTGGAGAGCGAACTTTTCGGACATGTGAAGGGGGCATTTACGGGTGCCCATCGCGATCGGATCGGCCGCATTCAGGCAGCCGCGGGAGGAACGCTGTTCCTGGACGAGATCGGCGATATCTCGCTGGACACGCAGATCAAGCTGTTGCGCGTGCTGCAGGAGCGGGGCTTCGAGCCGGTCGGCGGGTCGCAGACGATTCAAGTCGACGTTCGCGTGATTGCCGCCACGCATCAGGACCTCGAGCAGCTCATCGCCGAGGGCCGCTTCCGCGAGGATCTCTATTATCGACTCAATGTGATCAGCATCGTGATGCCGCCGTTGCGCGAGCGGATGGAGGACATTCTGGAATTGGCGCTCCACTTCCTGATGCGTTCGGCTCAAAAGTGCGGCAAGCCGATCACGCATATCGAGCCCGAGGCACTCGCGGCGCTCGAGCGGCACGTTTGGCCGGGAAATGTGCGTGAATTGGAAAACGTGATCGAACGGGCCGTCGTCATGGCCGAATCAGACCGCGTGACGCTCTTGGATCTTCCCGTCGAGATCGCCCGAGCGAATCGGATGGCGTCGCACGTCGTCGAAACAAAGCCGATCGCCAGGCGCCTCGCCGCTGCGACCGCGATGCCGTCATCCCGCATCACGTCGAGCAACGGGTTCGCGGAGGACGCCGCCGATAATCCGTTTGAGGAGGAAAGTCCCGCGTGGGAACGCGGTCATCTTCTGGAGGCTCTACGCAAGTGTGGCGGCAACAAAGCGAAAGCCGCCCGGCTCCTGGGCATTCCGCGCAGCACCTATTTCAGCAAACTGAAGAAACACGGCATTCGATGAGGATGCACTCCTCCTCGACGCCTGCTTTCAAATGGCCCTAATTCGGCTGCCTTCGCTACGAGGTTGGGCGACGAAGGCGCCCTCAAGCAGTCGCGGCGCGCAATCACTGACGTTGAGTTGTGATGCGATCGCGACGTCGTCGGCAAAGCCGCGAGCCACCAGTTCTCGCCCCGAAACGCATTCGAGAAGCACTGACCCGACGTGAGAACAGGCAGCCTCGAACGCGAGGCACGCGACCTCGGCTTCGGGAGACCGGCGGCCGTGGAGCGCGGCCACGACCGCACCGGCGCCGAGCCAATCCTCGAGCGCTGGGCGCCGTCCCCCTGACGGCCACCGCTCGCCGGCCGCGATTACGGCGACCCGGCGCCCGATAGGGGCGACCGCTCGCGCGACAGCGGTCGCGTTGCGCAGACACGCGGTGAATGTGGGGGTCTGTCCCGTTTGAAGACAAAGTGCGGCCCCGTTGGGCGACGGAAGGACAATCCGCTCCTGGCAACGAATTCGGGTCAAAGAAACCGGAGAGAGCGAGTATCGCTCCGAACTCCTTTCGGCCGCGCAGACGGCACCAACTCTTGCCGCAAGAGCGCGGGCGTCGTCGCCTCTTGTGGCAAAAGGAAATACGCGTGCGCCTCGGCCGACTGCGACGTCGACGCACGTTGAGAACGAAAGAACATCAACGATAACGATGACGTCGCAATTCGTGGCGAGTGTGGCAAGACCTTCCGGCCCGCATTCGAGACGGATCTCATACGCCGACTGATCCTGCCACATCCGTATTCCCGTCAGAGTGTGCGCGTCGACGCGCTTCGCTTGTGGCAAGACACTTCAAAGGCCCGGCGGTCCGGAGGGGGCGGCGTGGTGGCCGCCGCCACTCGTGCCGCCGCCGGTCGGGGCCTCGATCGTCGGCGGAACGACAGCCGGAGCTCCGCTGCCGTAGTTTTCGCGTCGCGAGGCATAGCGGAAGATGTACGTGGGCCAAATTTCGTTGTCATGCCCGGGGAGTCGAAAGCTTGAGCCGTCGAATACGCGGCCGTCTTCCGACGACGGCATTGATCTCTCGGAGACGTATTGCACAAAGCCAAGCCAATCCCGGTCGGGCGCCAACATCCCGAAGAAATTGTTGCGCTCGGGCGTGAAACCGAGAAACTCGCGCGGCAGAGGAGCCGTGTGCAGGGCCGCCAGTAAGAAGGCGACTGTGAGATAGCCCGTTGAGACCCCAAGAACCCAGCGACAGGCATCGTAAAAGCGGCTGTTGACGGTGATGAAATTGGGGACGAGCTTGTCCGAAAGATAGCGGAGTCCAAACACGCCTAACGCAAACAATCCGACCAGTGCAATGAAGTCGACTCGATTGGCCCAGTCGTTCCCCAAGGCCGATTGCATCAAATCGGCGAGCGGCTCGAAGTAATCCATCGCGATCAAAGCGGACAACAACACCGAAAAGAAGACGGCTGTCGCCCCCCACGCGCCTTCAGCGGCGACGTTCCACGCCACCAACCCCAAAATCAGCAGAAGCGCCACGTCGATCATGGCTCTCGTTTCCTATTTGACAACTCGTTCAAGCTCATCGACGGAAGTGATGCCCTGCGCCAAGAGGCGGATGCCTTCCTGTCGCATCGTCAGCATGCCGTTCCGTTTGGCCGCCAATTTGATCTTGGAAGCCGGCGCTTTTTCGCGAATCAAATCGCGCAATTCGTCATTGATCAGGAGCAACTCATAAACGCCCGTCCGTCCGATGAATCCCAGGCCGTTGCACTCCGGGCAGACTTCGGGCGTGTTTCCCGGCGGGCGGAAAAACTGGTCGATCCGATCGGCCGGGATTTCGAGCCGTTCCAGGATCTCCTTGCCCGGCTTATAGCTTTGGCGACACTCCTTGCACAAACGGCGCACAAGGCGCTGTCCAAGCACGGCGGAGAGCGAGTTGGCCACCATGAAGGGCTCGACTCCCAGCTCGAGCAATCGATAAAGCGCGGTAATCGAGTCGTTGGCATGGATGGTCGAAAAGACCATGTGACCGGTGTTTGCCGCCTGGCAGGCGATTGTGGCCGTTTCGGCGTCGCGAATTTCTCCGATCATCACCACGTCCGGGTCTTGCCGCAGGATGTTCCGCAGGGAGCCGGCAAACGTCTGGCCCGACTTGGTGTTGATTTCAATCTGGTTGACGTTGGCCATCTTGTATTCGATCGGATCCTCAACCGTGATCACGTTGAGCTGATACGAGTCGACATCGCGAAGGGCCGCGTAGAGCGTCGTCGATTTTCCAGCGCCAGTCGGGCCGCAGCTTAAGAGCAAGCCGTGGGGCTGATGAATGATTTGCCGAGCGGCATCCTGCATTTTCTTCCGCATGCCCAATCCGGCCAAAGTGTTGACGGAACTCGATTGGTCCAGAATACGCAGGCTCAGCTTTTCGCCGAACCGAGTGCCTTGCGTGGCGGCCCGGAAGTCGATTAAACGCGCCTCCAGCTTGGCTCCGAAACTGCCGTCCTGGGCCCGGCGCTTCTCGGTGATGTCCATGCCTCCGAGCACTTTGAAGATATTCATCACGGCATCACCGATGACCCGGTCGAAGGGTTCGGTCGGATACATCACGCCGTCGATTCTGAGGCGGACGGCCATTTCGTCCTCCTTCGGCTCGAGGTGGATGTCGGTGCTGCGGCGGAGGATTGCGTCGTACACTAACTCCTTGGCCGCCATGAACCCCTTCGAGTTCTCGACGGCGCGCGACTTGCCCCGATCCGTTTTGCCGGCTGCGTCGGACTTGCCGATGAATTCGATCGGCGGACCATGAACCTCCTCCGCATTTCGGCCGCCGATCTTGATTCCCAGTCGGGCGGCCACACGGAAGAAGACCTTTTGCAGATGGTTGGGAGTCAGAATGCGGGACGATTCGGGCACCCGGCGGTTTCGCTCGGCCACGTAGAAACCGAACGGCACACCGCCGCAGGCCAGCATGGCCAGAAACCCGACGGCGAACAAAGGAATGCTCAGCACGGCCAGGAATCCGGCTGTTCCGGCGGCGATCAAGATCGTATTCCAAAACTCGCTGCGGACTTTCAGGCCGCGACTGTCTTCGTCGACAAAGCGGCACATCCACAACCACAGGGTAAATGCGCCCAGAACCAAGACGAGTGCGATGCGACTGTAATAGTCGCCCACTGCCGTCACAGCCGCCTGTCCGTTCACCAGGCTCAGATTTCCACGGACAAACGCGCCGCCCAAGCCGGGAAGCGGCGGAAATGGAGGTAGAACGTCGCCGGCGGGCCTGACTGTGGTGGTCGGCGTCTCCGTTGTCGATGTCGTCTTGGAACTCGTCGAGCTGCCCTTCGGCTTCGCGGCGAAAGCCGATGGCGCATCGGCAAAGATCGCCACGCAAAGCAGGGTGGCGAAAAGTCCCCTCGATCGACGCGCGTTCAAACGCGGTTTCACGGCCCTTTTGCTCCCTTGACCATTATCACTCGCGCGGCGCTCATGCCGGCGAATTACAGGATTGCCGCCCCCTTCACGTCGATTCCCTTGATCAACATTTTGAGCTCTTCGACGTTGGGGGAAATCTCGAACGCTGCGGAGCGACTGATCATGTCTCTTTGCAGGAAATCGTAAAGACTCTCGTTGAACCGTTGCATTCCCTCCTCCTTGCCGATCCGCATGGCGGCGGGGAGTTTTTCGTCTTCTCCTTCCAGAATCAGCTTCCGCACGGTGGGATTGAAGGTCATGATCTCGACGATGGGAACGCGGCCCGGCCCTTTGCCGTCTTCGCAAATCGTTTTGAGCAGCTTTTGAGCCACGATGGCTCGCATGTTGAAGTCCATGCTGCCGCGAAGCGCCTTGTGCATCGCCGTCGGGAACAAGTCGAGAATACGGCCGACCGTGCTGGGGGCGCTCGAGGCGTGGATTGTACCGAACACGAGGTGTCCGGTTTCAGCCGCATGCATGGCCGTCTCGAACGTCTCCATATCACGCATCTCGCCCACCAGCATGATGTCGGGGTCTTCGCGAACCGCGTGCTTCATGGCCGTTTTGAAGTCCGACACGTCGATACCGACCTCGCGCTGGTTGATCAGGCACTTTTCGGGCGTGTAGACGAATTCGATGGGGTCTTCGATCGTCAGGATGTGCTTCCGCATGTTGTGGTTGACCCAGTCCAACATGCTGGCGATCGTCGTGCTCTTCCCGCT
>CAYWOV010000154.1:0-4257 GCA_964459965.1 uncultured Planctomycetaceae bacterium
AATGCCGGCCGATCAGGCGACGCTTGCGCGAATTGTGGAGTTGCTCGGGCAGCCGGCTGATTGCATCGAGAATATTCGCGTCTTTGCTCCCCTGGGTGCCGGTCCTCACCAATCCGATTCGCTCGATCGGGCAACACAGCGTTTAGATTCTGGCGCGGTTCTGGTCTTTCCGGCGTTGTCCGTTCGTTCGGAGAGCCTTCCGGCGCTACCGGCACCAATCGGACCAAGGCCACCTGCTGCTCCCGTTGCCATTGCGCCGCAGCCTCCCGAATTCAAACCCACTGACTCACATATCGCCGACACGAAACCGTCAGACACGCCGCACAGGCTGGTTGCGGCCGAAGTACCGGCTCTTCAAGGAACAGCAGAACTTCCGGCCGGCGATCGAAGCTCAAAGCCGTTAGACATCGCTCCCCACATCGAATGGGATCATGCGGTCCGCCCAACGATGGAACCTGCGGAGGCCGCTCAAGCCGCGGTCACTCAACCGCCCGTTGTGGCCGCTCCCGCGAACGTTCACAGCGAAATACACTCGGGACGAATGGTCGCCATCATGGCGGCCATGTCAGCCCTGGCAGGATTGGCAATGCTGTTAACGATCATTTCGATCGTCCAGCGATGGTTTGAATCCGGCAGACTGACCGCTCGGCGACAATTGGGAATGACATCAGCCGTCTCCGTCGCGTTGAGGGGGTCGCCGAGCGTCCCGATTCGTCCAATCCCCACGGGCCTGTTTCGCCGTCCAATTCGCATCGACGCAAGCCAACCGTTTACTCGGTTGAGCGTGGATCTGGCGGCCATCGAACGCGCCTCGCATTCCAAGGCGCATCGATGAGGCCGCATTCCAAGAGACGACGGGCGATTACTTCAACCTCTCGAAAAATCGCAGGTAGTCAGTCTCGACCGTCTTGAGATCGCCGAATGCTTTGCGGAAGTCGGCGACTCGCTCGGCCGCCGGATAGGCCTTGAGCGGATTGCGCTGCGCGATCGATTTCAAGTAGCGTCCATAGGACGCATGCCGCGTTTCCGCGAGAAAAAAGGTCAAGGCCCAGCCTTCCGAATAGGCGTCGAGCGTTGCGGAAGAATAAAGGTCGTCGGTCGCCACAAAGTCAGCCAGCGAGTGCGGCTTGCGGCGCGACTGGGAGTAGTTACCAAACCAGACGTAACGGCTGCGATTGATCCGCGACTTCGGCGAGGCGCTCTTCTGCGAATCGCGGATGCCGGGAGCCTCGAACATTGTCGCCAGGCCTTCGATCACCCACTTCGGCGTCGGCCCGATCCGTGAGTGCAGACCCGTATTGAATGCGCATTGATGTGTCGTCTCATGCACGATCGTATCGTGCAGATTGCCTTCGACCATGCCATCAAAGCGGACAGCAGAATCGTGTGGTGACGCCGTCGCCAACGGCGCACGAGCCGGCTCCGGCTTGAGCAGCGCATTCAAATTCTCACCCGCGTCGAACAGGGCCACGCGATTCGTGAGCCGCATGTAGTATCCCAAGAGCCCGGCCGGCGGCTGGATGCCGTCTTTGTGGCAATACTCAACGAAGCTCGCATGGTCCGGAAAAACGATGATGACCAGGGGAAATTCCGGCTGTGAAATCTTGAATCCGCGGACCGTGAAGTAGCGGTGAAATGTTCTGTAAGTGTCTTCGCAGATCTCGCCGATACGGTAACCATTCTTCTCGACGCAAATCAGGAAGTGGGCCGTGCCGTCGATGCGGAATTGTTTGGGCAACACCCGGCGTAGCTGGTCGCGCAATTCCGCCAGCGAAAACGCGTGAAAATGGGGCGCAACGGTGCGAATCGAGTCGATCTGGTTGATCTCAAGGAACGAGAGCTTGCCGTCTCGCTCCATCAGCCAGCAGGCATTCGAGCCTTTTGCCTCGAGCTTGCCCAGATACTTCTGAGCATGAGTCGTCACTTCCAAGAGGCTGGGACTTGCGGCCGCGGCCGCTTGGGCAAACGAGAGCAGAATCGCGGCGGCAAGCGCCGTCCGTGAACAACCCGATCTTGGCATGACTACCTCGCAGGTCCGCGGTACGAGCTGGCAGCGAATGCCCCGGTTCTGCAATCGCCCCTGAAAACATAGCTCTTGCGACTTGGGACTGCGGGGCATCCCCGACGCGGAGTTTCCCGCTCCTTCGGGCGCGCATAGACTGACAGGAGTGCGGTTGTGCCGATTGCTCGGATTTTGCTCAATGTCAGGCCACTCGATACTGCATCTTAAGCTGTGGCGGTTGTCGCTCGCCGCGGCAGTCGTCATATCCTGCGTCATCGTGCGGGCCGACACGCCGGCCGGACCGATCGCGCCCGAGCTGCGGAAAAAGGTGAATCGCCTTTTGGCCGACCTCGACGCCGAATCGCGAGGCGTGCGGACTGCCGCCCGTGCGTCGTTGCTGGAGATGGGGCCGGCCATCCTGCCCCTCCTGCCCGATGATCGCACGCTTTCGAATGCCGACACGCGTGAAGCCGTCGGACAGATCCGAACGCGGTTAGAGCGCCAACGGGCACTGGACACGTTGACCGCTTCGCACGTCACAATGCACGGCCGATTTCCGCTACGCGAAGTCTTGAGTCGTATCACCCAGCAGACTGGCAACCATTTCGATTGCGCCGCAATCGATCCCGCGCACCTCGATCAGGAACTCACGATCAACGATGAGTCGCGATCATTTTGGAGCACGTGCGACGAGCTAATTCAGAAAGCTGGGCTGGCCTACGAACCGGTTCACAAGCCTGGCAGTCTCGCGCTGCTGCCCGTTGCCAAAACGCATTTAGAAGGAGACCTGGCTGTTAGGGAAAGTGGTCCGTTTCGGGTCGTGATTCTTTCAGTCGAGTTTCGACCCGCGCTGGGCGAGTCTCGAAATCGGTTGCGCATCAACTGGAGTTTGATGGCCGAGCCGCGGCTGCGACCCCTGTTCGCTTCGATCGCGGCAAACCGGCTTGTGGCCGGTTCCGGCGACATCATATTTGACCCGGCCACACCGACCGCTAAGTGGGAATTATCGATGGGTGAAGGTTCTCAATCGCTGCGGCTTACTGCGGACTTTGAAATTCCAGCGGGTGCCCAGCCTACCAGCGTCGAATTCAATGGCTCGCTGGGTGTGGAAATGGCCGCCGGGCCACACGCATTCGTTTTCGATGATTTGACGTCAGCCGGCCGAGAAAGGCGCCGGGCCGGCAGCGTGACCGTCGGATTGCGCGGCGTCGAATTCTCTCCGCCGGGCGAGAATCGTGGAGCAGCCCGGATCGAAATCAGTCTGGTGTACGACCAAGGAGGCCCGGCATTCGAGTCGTATCGCACGTGGATGTACCACAACGAAGCGACGCTCGAAATGAAGAACGGCAAGCGGCTCGCCCCTCGGCCCATCGTCTCAACACAGCAGCAGGGTGACGGCTCGGTTGCCGTCGAGTACAATTTCGCCGACGTTGAAGGGATGCCGCGCGACTACCGATTCGTGTATGTCGCGCCAACTTTGATCACCCAAGTACCTGTCGACTTTCGGTTCCCAAAAATTCCCTTGGCACGGGCCGCTCGAGGAGGGACGACACGATGAACGTACGCGAAACCATCAAACTGTCATACGGCACGCCGGACGGTATTTGCCGCGGCTATCTGGCGGATCTCAAGGACTCTGACTTGCTGGTGCGGCCGGTACCGGGCGCTAACCATATTGCCTGGCAAATGGGGCATCTCATCGCCACAGAGCGCGACATGTCCGAATCGCTGTGTCCCGGCTCGTGCCCGCCGCTTCCCGCGGAGTTCAAAGAAAAGCACAGCAAGGCGACAGCGACCAGTGATGATCCGAAGGCGTTCTTCACGAAGGACGAATACCTGAAACTGTACGACCAGGTGCGAGCCGGCACGTTCAAAGCACTCGATGCCCAAAAGGAAGAGGACTTCGATAAGCCGTCGCCGGAAAGCGTCCGTAAATTCTGCCCAACGATCGCTGCGGTCTTCATGTTGCATCCCCAGCACTGGTTGATGCACGCGGGCCAATGGGCCGTCGTGCGGCGGAAACTCGGGAAACCGCCCCTATTCTGAGATCGCAGACCATCTAAACCGGAAGGCGGCCCCATGCCCAGGCTGGTCGACTCACCGATTGTTATCGCGGCAGCGGGTAACAAGCCGAAACGGATCGAGGAATTTGTCGGCCGAGTGGCGACAAAGCAACCCGATGTCAGCGTCGCGCGAATGACGTCGCCGTCCGGTTGGCAAGAGCCCGGACAACGGCCTCAATTTGCGGAGATCAC
>CAYWOV010000154.1:4357-6647 GCA_964459965.1 uncultured Planctomycetaceae bacterium
GCGGAGGTCGTCGGCGCGTCCATCTCGCCCCTGCACGTTGTTTGGACGATTCGCCAGACGCTGCGACGGACCCTCTGCCACACCGCGGCCGTCTCGAAATTCGACTTTGCGGCCCAGGAAGTCGAGTTCAAGCTGATTGGCGGCCGGGTCGGACGGCAAAAGTACGACCACCTGATTCTTACGTGCGGGATGGTCGTTAATACCGACATTCTTCCAGGGGCCGCGGCCCATTCGCATCCGCTCAAAACTTTGGGCGACGCGCTCGTACTGCGGAATCACTTGCTCGGTCAGCTCGAACGGGCGGAGGTCGAGCCCGACGCCCAACGTCGGCGGCAACTGCTGTCGTTTGCAATTCTCGGCGGAGGGTTCAGCGGGGTCGAAGTAGCGGGTGAGATATTCGACTTGTTGATCGAAGTGCTGCGATATTATCGCTCGCTGCGTCCCAGCGATGTGCACGTCACAATTATTCAAGCGCCAGACCGAGTCCTGCCGGAGCTTCCCGCGAAGCTTGGCGAATTTGCCAGAAAAAGAATGTCCGCCCGTGGAATCGATATCCGCCTCAAGACGCGAGCGGCCGCCGTGACCGAATCGGGCGTGCAGCTCGAGGACGGAACGGCGATCGCGGCCGGAACGGTCGTTTGCACCATTGGCAATACCACACATCCGCTGGTTGCCAATTCCGGCCTGCCGATGGAGCGCGGCCGAATCCGCACCGACGCGGACATGCGCGTGATGGGAAAAGATAACGTATGGGCGATCGGCGATTGCGCCGACGTGCCGAATGCCTTCGATGGAAAACCTTCTCCGACACTCGCGCAGTTCGCCATTCGCCAGGGGCGGCAGCTTGCCCGCAATATCTGCCGGCGTGTTGCGGGGCAACCGACACAACCCTTCAGTTACCGCACGCTCGGTATGTTTGCGGCGATCGGTCGGCGCAATGCCGTCGGAGACGTACTGGGCATTACGATCGACGGGTTTTTCGCCTGGGTGATGTGGCGCAGCATCTATTTGTCGAAAATGCCGACGCTGAGTCGAAAAATCGAGATCGCGGTCGACTGGGCGTGGGACCTGCTCTTCCCGCGCGACATCGGCGAAATCAGTCCGCGCGAAACGTCCCGCATTCCGCGGGCCCATTTCGAGGCTGGCGACGAAATCCTGCGGCAAGGCAAGACGGCGGAAAAGTATTTTCTCATCGAACGGGGGACCGCCAGCATCTTCCGCGACGAGGATGCGGAGCCGATCCTGCACCTGGGTCCCGGCGAATTCTTCGGCGAGGACGACCTGGCACGATCGGACGGCCGCGGCCTCTATGTCAAAGCGGACGTGCCGCTTGACGCGGTCAAAGTCGAACAGGGACCGTTCCATGAATTTCTGCGGCATCTGCGCACGTTGCGAACCAACGCCAACGACCGGATGACAAGGATCGATTCACTGAGCGAGCTTCGCGACGTCGTGCGCAAGCACCCCGGTTTGTCGCAAGCCAAAGTCGGCGATGCGATGACCGGCCCGCTGTCGACGATCAACGTCGCCAGCAATTTCGCGTCGGCAATCTCGCACTTTCAAAAAGAAAAACGGACCGCGTTTATCGTCATCGACGACAACGGCCGTTTGCAGGGAATATGTACGGTGACCGATCTGCACAACGCGCTGTGCGCTTTGCGCTCGCTCAACACGCCCTTGTCCAAAATTATGACGCAGCGGGTGGTCACGATCGGCCAATCAGAGCCGTTGTCGAAGGCGATGACCACGTTTCTGCTTGAGCCAGTCAAGCGGCTCGTCGCGGTGGCCGACGATGATCAGACACGCCCCGTCGGATTGCTGACGCTGTTCGACATCGTCGTACACTATGCGTCGCACGAGGCGGAGCTCTCGAGTCAGGCGCAGAATTGAGGACCCTCGCGATCAGTCCACGTCGGCGAACGACGAATCATCCACAGGAATCGTTCGCTTGACCAGCGTGACTTCGTTTCCCGAGGCGCTGTAGCGGACTTCGTCCATAAACGTCCGCATGATCAGCAAGCCGCGACCGAAAACCGTGTCGAAATCGACGTTGTCCGCGCGGCTCGCCGACAAGGCCGTATCGAATCCGGAACCGTCATCCTTCACCACGACGGTGAGTCCGTCTCTCGCAATCGTCCACGACACGTGCGATTGTAACGGATGCAAGGCGCGGCCCCTCGTCGTTGCCGGTCGCCGCCATACGCACGGTGGCGTGGCAAAAGGCCGAGGGTCCACGTTGTTACTTGCGTAACTTGCAGTGTACTCACGTAACTTGCGCTTTTCAAATGCG